>QMPO01000269.1 GCA_003648625.1 Bacteroidota bacterium | reverse complement strand
CCAATGGCCATCCCTTCTTTTGGCGGGATGATCCTACAGGTAATGACCATGTTTGTTGTGCCTATTTTGTATAGCATGTGGAAAGAAGGTCAGATTATACGTATTAAAAGCTAAAAAAAATGAAAAAGTTATTGATCATAATTATAATTCTCATCCCGTTCATCGGTTTTGCCCAGGGCATTCCTGAGCAATACCTGACAACGGCTGCCAACAACAATCCGGAGCTGAAAGCCAGCTTCAACGAATACATGGCAGCACTGGAAAAGGTACCGCAGGTAAAAAGCCTGCCCGATCCGCGCTTTGCTTTCGGATATTTTATCCAACCTGTAGAAACCAGAGTAGGCCCGCAACAGGCCAAACTTTCCCTCGACCAGATGTTTCCGTGGTTCGGACAGTTAAAAGCCAATGCTGATGTGGCAACAGAACAGGCAAAAGCCAAATACGAAGCCTTCGAAGAGACAAAATCAAAACTGTTTTTCGAAGTTAAATCGGCTTACTACGATTTGTATTTTACACAGAAGGCCACTGATATTTTACTTGAGAACATTGCCATCCTGCACACATTCAGCGAGCTGTCACTTATTAAAATTGAAGCCGGTTTGTCGTCCTCAGTTGACCAACTGCGAATTGACATGGATCTGGCCGATTTGGAAAACAAGCTGGCTTTATTAAAAGACAGAGCCTGGTACCAGACGGTTTACTTCAACAACCTGCTGAACGTTGACAACAGTGAAACCATTTACTTTCCGGATACATTGCCAGAGCCGGATATGGAATTCAGCAAACAAGATCTGCTGGACAGCATCATGCAGAACAATCACAGATTAACAAAGCTGGATTATGAGTTGTCTGCTTTCGAGAACAAAGAAACTGCCGTTCGTAAGCTGGGCGCGCCAAACATTAACATTGGCATTGACTATATTTTCGTTGGGAAAAGTGACAACCCGAACCTCGAAGCCGGTTTATCAGGAAAAGACGCTATTGTATTTCCAAGGATCGGCTTAACGATTCCTATCTACAGAAAGAAATACAAGTCGATGGTACAGGAAACCGTTTACCAGCAGGAAGCTGTCACCGACCGGCGAGTGGCACAAACAAATGTACTGGAGAGCCTACTGGAAAAATCATACAACGAATACCGCGATGCCAACAGGCGCCTTGACCTATTCAAACGCCAAACAGCGCTGGCACGGCAGGCAATGGAAATATTACAGACTGATTTTGCCACTGGTAAAACTGACTTTGTGGAAATATTAAGAATGGAAAATAAATTATTGAAATATGCCCTGGAACTCGAAAAGGCACGCACCGATAAAAATGCTGCCCAGGCATTTATCAGGTATTTAATGGGAAAATAAAACACACAGAAACTCAAATTATCATGAAAAAAATAGATAGAAAAACCCTTATCATTGGAGCTATAGCCCTCGTTTTAGGACTCTTGCTTGGATGGGCCATTTTTGGCGGATCCACACCCAAAGCTCCCGAGCAAACCGAAATTACCGGACACGACCACGCCGGAGAAACCACCTGGACCTGCTCCATGCACCCGCAAATCAGAATGGACGAACCGGGACAGTGCCCTATTTGCGGTATGGATCTCATTCCGCTGGAGGAAGAAGTGTCAGAGGATGAAACTACATCGCCCGATGAAATTCAGATGAGCGAAGCAGGTATGAAACTGGCCGAAGTACAAACCGTACGTGTTCGCAAAGGACAGCCGGAACGCATCGTATACCTGCTGGGAATTGTAAAACCCGATGAGCGAAACATCGCCGAACTGACCGCCCGATTCGGAGGACGCATAGAAAAATTGTCGGTGAACTTTACCGGGCAAAATGTCCGCAAAGGCGACAAACTGGCCACGATCTATTCACCTGAACTGATATCGGCACAGCGCGAGCTGCTGGAGGCTGCCAAATATAAGGAAACAAATCCCGGATTTTATAAGGCTGCACGGACTAAACTCAGCCTCTGGGACCTCACCGAAGGCCAGATAAACGACCTGGAGAACAGCGGCAAAGTGCAGCACTATTTCTCATTGCTCTCACCCATTTCGGGAACAGTGACTAAAAGGGACGTTGCTATAGGTGAATACGTGAAAGTTGGAAGCCCTATGTTTGAAGTTATCAACCTGAAAAAGGTATGGCTTATGTTCGATGCTTATGAAAGTGACCTACCGTGGATCAAAACCGGTGATGAGATCGATTTTAAGATACAGTCTCTACCGGCACGTAGTTTCAGTGGAAAAGTCAAATACATTGACCCCTTTATTGACGCAAAAACGCGTGTTGCCAAAGTACGTGTGGAACTGAACAACCCAAAGCTGGAACTGAAACCGGAAATGTTTGCTAACGGCGTATTGCGATCAAAGATCAAAAGTACAAACGACCTGCTCATCCCTAAATCTGCCATCTTATGGACAGGAAAAAGGGCCGTTGTTTATGTAAAAGTACCCAACCGCAGCCAGCCCACATTTTTGTACCGTGAGATTGTGCTGGGTCCGGAAGCCGGTAATTTTTATGTGGTAGCTTCAGGACTACAGGAAGGCGAAGAAATCGCTGTAAATGGTGTCTTTAAGATTGATGCGGCCGCACAACTGGCAGGCAAACCCAGTATGATGAACCCGGAAGGAGGAAAGGTATCCACCGGGCATAACCATGGCGGCTCAACTATGACAGACGAAGAAATGGAAAATATGGATACGCAAAATTCAAACTAATATTATAAACATTAAAACACAAATAATCATGAAAAAACTGATTTTAACAATCTCAATTGCCGTTTTTTTAGGTACAGGAAGTTTATTATTTACAAGCTGTAACAACAATCCTGAAAACAGCCAAAAAACAAAACAGGAGCATCCCCAAAAAGACATGGGGAAGCAGGATCATCAATTATATGCCTGCCCGATGCATCCGGAAGTAACCGGCGACAAAGATGACAAATGCCCGAAATGTGGCATGAAGCTCACCGAACCCGTGGAAAAAAAGTAAATACTATTTATATCCATCATTTACTGGCACTTATTCCGGTAACTGATAAGTTATAACTGACTATTCTAAAAAAGATGTAAATCATTTCTAAAATTCTGTAACGCGACAACACAAGATATGGAATAATTTTGCAAAACAATAATTACTATCGGTCAACTTTAAAACTATGAAACACAAACACAAGGAACTTCAACATACAGAAGAACATTCCTGCTGCAGTTGCGAAGAAACAGGAACGGAACAAACAAACGTTTATTTCTGCCCCATGAAATGCGAGGGGAAAAAGGTTTATACAGCCTCCGGTAATTGTCCGGTGTGCCACATGCACCTGGTTCCTGTGGGAAGTGTACCTCACAAGCATACTCATCATAAACATAAGGAACACAACAAGCAATATTCCGGAGGACGCTACTATTGCCCCATGCGCTGCGAAGGCAACAAATCATATGACGAACCTGGAAATTGTCCCGTTTGCGGTATGGACCTGATACCTGAAGTTGTTGAAGAAGAAAATGAGGATAATACCGGCTGGAGAAAAATGTCTGGTCGTTTCTGGATTGCTCTGGGTTTATCCGTTCCTTTGTTTATTATTGCCATGTCAGGTCTTTTTCCATTTCTAAAACTGGAAACCATTGCTTCGACAAAAGTTTGGAACTGGATACAGTTTGCACTGGCCACACCGGTAGTTTTTTATACCGGTTGGGATTTCTTTATCCGGGGATGGAACTCGGTAAGGCGATGGTCACCTAATATGTGGACACTCATTTCGCTGGGTGTCGGAGCTGCCTAGCTTTTCAGTGTATTAGGACTCCTGTTTCCAGAATTTTT
>QMPO01000268.1 GCA_003648625.1 Bacteroidota bacterium | reverse complement strand
GAACTGTCCTTTTTTAATATTCACCACCTTACCGGTCTTTCCTGCTGCCAGCAGTAGATCCGTTTGCCGGCATAAAAAAGCCGGGATTTGCAAAACATCCACATATCCGGCAGCCACAGCTGCTTCTTCGGAAGAATGGATATCGGTAACCACCGGGATATTTAAAGATTCGCCTACTGACTTCAGTATCTTCATTGCCTTTTCGTCACCGATCCCTGTAAAAGAGTCGAGCCGTGAGCGATTTGCCTTCCGGTACGATGCCTTGAATACAAACGGAATCTTATACGTATCACACAGCGCTTTTATGTGTTCGGCTACTTCCTTAGTTAACGCTTCACTTTCCACAATACAGGGTCCGGCCATCAGCAGGAAGTTGTCCGAACCGGTATATTTTAATCGGGGAATATCAATCATCAGATCAGTTGTTTTTTTCAAAAATAGTAAAACTACGCCATTTGCCTGTTATCCTGTGATCTTCTCTTTTCGGAAATTAACAAAATACACCCCGATGAAGATGGATGCAGCCGCCAGCACTTCAATATAAGTCAACTTGTCTTTGCCAACTGATAGTGCTACAACTGTCGCCAGAAGCGGTTGCAGATATATGTAAGCACTGTTCATGGTGGGGGAGATGGTTTTCAGCGAATAATTATTCAGGAAATAAGCCAGTACCGTAGTGAACACAACCACATAACTGATGGACATCCAGATATTGGGTGGAATGGAACTGAAATCGGATGCCAGCAACAAAGGGAATGTGAAAGGGGTTATGTATATGAAACCGAACAGGAACACCCATTTCATCACGGTAAGGGGCGAATATTTTGCCATCAGCGGTTTTACGAGTACCAGGAACAAAGCGTAGGAAGAGGCATTCAGAAAGATAAGCAGGTTTCCGAGTGACGTGGATGTGTTCAGTGAAATCATTCCTCCCTGAAGGATCAGGTAAACTGCTCCGGCAAATCCAAAAAGGATGCCCAACAGCTTATTACGGCTAATTTTATCGCCAATAATAAAATGACCAAACACCAACACCATGATGGGGATCGTAACCATAATAACTGCTGCATTAATTGGGGTACTCAGGTTGAGTCCTTCGAAAAACAGTATCTGGTTGACGGCTATTCCGAAAACAGCACACACAGCCAGGCGGATCATATCATTCCGGGCGATCTTCTCTTTCGGGAAAAACAAACTAACCAGCCAGAAAATCAGTGTGGCACCGGCCACCCGCAAGAAAATGATGGGCCGGGGTAGCAGGTAGTCGGGCATAATGCCTTTAGCCACCACGTAATTGACACCAAAAATAATGTTCGCGCCAATAACCGCCAGGTGGCCTGAGAAGTTCTTGTTCATTTGTAGCTATCCCTGCTGGCAGGAATCGTTTAGAAGGGAAGGTCGTCTTCGGGACTCTCAAAATCGGGTGGCGGCTCGTCAGGCTGGGGGATTGAATCGCCCACCTCGGCTTCTTTTTCAATGCGCCACGCCCTGATATCGGTGTACCAGCGGGAATTATACTCCCTCGATTCGATATTTACAAAAGCCGTTATCAGGTCGCCTTCCACCAGATGTTCCAGCATAGATAGTTTGTCATTCCACACACTCATACATATCTTCTTCGGATATTGATCTTCCGTTTCGATTACAAACTCTTGCTTTTCCCATTTACCGTTCTTTCCTTCGCCGGTAACAACAGGCATCTTCTGTATCAGTTTTCCTTTTAATTCAACTGCCATAATCTTAAAATTAATGATTGCTCAAATTTACGATATTTGTTTTACTGATTCAACCAGTTCGGAAATCTATTAACTTTGTCATGAAAATGGAAGAGTTTAAAACGGACATACCTGAACGATTTTATTCGGATGCAGAGGGAAAACCTTTCGAATACTGCCAGGTGTGCGGTAAGTACCTGCTTTCGGAAGGGACGGCCTATGTGGTGGAAAAAGCATTGAAAAATTACAAAGGATACGAATTCAGCTCCACAATCTATGAGTTTGCCGTTTGTCTCGATTGTCATAAAAAGGTGCAGGAAGGTATGTCGGAAGAGTCGCTGGCTAACCTGCAACGGTATTATCAAAGCATCATGATGGAAAAAGGTCAGCAACCGATTATGATTGATGTGAATAATTTTAATATCGACCAATGGCTTTCCAAATGCTTTTTCAAAGGTGACGAAATTAAGGAGTTGAGCGAATACCAGATAGTGGCACAGTTTAGCGGCGATAAAATGATCCTGAACATGCCTCCGATGGTGATCGGGGAGAAGGCCATGGAAGAGATGTCGGAATTGCTATCAGATAAAACCATCGATGAAATGAACGGTTTCAGGGAAAAGTTCCTGGGGCCATCGCCGGAAATTGAAGAGCTGATTTACGGCAAAAAACTGATCCTGATGTAACTTATCTGATACGAATCAATTATGTACGTTAAAACCATTACTCTTCTCTGGATTCTATTCGCTTCTTTCACAAACAATTTATCAGCGCAAAATATGACGACAGTTAAAGATAACATACACAGCTATGATACGGCAACCTTTGGTTCGGGATGCTTCTGGTGCTCCGAAGCTATTTTCAGCCTGGTTGATGGAGTGATCAGTGTACTACCCGGTTATTCGGGAGGTGAGGAACCGAACCCTACCTATGAACTTATTTGTACAGGTACAACAGACTATGCTGAAGTAGTGCAGATCACTTTTGACCCCGACAAAGTTTCGTACAAAAAGTTGCTGGAAATCTTCTGGAAAACGCATGACCCTACAACACCAAACCGCCAGGGTGCTGACGTTGGACCACAATACAGGTCGGTGATTTTCTACCATAACCAACAGCAGAAGGAAGAGGCCTTGTTTTACAAAAACGAGCTTGATAAAGCAGGTATATGGACAAAGCCCATTGTTACCGAGATCAGCCCTTTCCTGTCTTTTTATCCCGCCGAAGCGCACCATGTTAACTTTTACAGGAACAATCCGGCCAATGCCTATTGTAATTTTGTGATCACACCGAAACTGGAAAAATTTAAAAAAGTTTTTTCCGATTATTTGGCGAAATAAGCAAAAACGTATTTTTTTTAGCAATTCATTGATCTCCATTATTTTTTACTTACCTTTGCACCGAATTTATTATTATTATTACTTTTTATTTTATTTTATTTTTTATGGAAACAGGAATTGTTAAATTTTTCAACGAAACCAAAGGTTATGGTTTTATCAAAGACGCTAACTCTGAAAAAGAGTACTTTGTACACGCTTCAGGACTCATCGACAGAATTAATGAAGACGATGAAGTTACTTTTGAACTCGCTGAAGGAAAAAGAGGTTTAAATGCTGTTAATGTGAAATTAGCATAGTATAAAAGATACTTATTGCATTTAAAAAGCCCTGCATTTGATGCGGGGCTTTTTTTATTGTCTCCTGACATATTGTGAGTTTTCAGAAACAGGGGCGCAAGTTACGTTAGACTTTTTTACAACACAACCCGACCCAACAACGCCGGAAGATGAAACAGATTTAATCGACGACACGGGCACAACATACCACAAAATACTGATGGCTTACAATATGTGCTGTAAAGACGGATTGGTTTCCGTTCCGGGAAATACAAACCTCGGTTGCGGCGAATGGGATTACTCGTGCAACACATATATCACTGATTCAGCCAAAGTGAATTCCGTGATCAATTTTACGGTTACTGTAAGTAATCCTAACGGACAGGAAGACGAATACAGTTACAACAACAGCTATACAACCTCATTCGGCGATATACACGTTTACGCTGACGGCCAGATCCTTACTGTTCAGCTGAAAACAAATAACTACGGACACCAGTCATCTT
>QMPO01000267.1 GCA_003648625.1 Bacteroidota bacterium | reverse complement strand
CGAAATTAAAAGAATATTTTGAAAGCCCGTGAATACCAGCTAAAAAATGGGCCGACTGTCATCGTTATTAACTTGAAATTGTTAGCTTTTTAATTGCCGGGCTAGTGTAAAAGATAAATTAGGTTGTATATTTGCGGCATCAAGGTAAAACCCGCCAGGGTTTATACCGTCAGGGACAATCAATTAAGTAATTTCAATTTCCACATAGCTGTACTGCTGTACTCTTTTGAGTTGGCATTATAATTTGACTGAAGGCTTTTCAAGCCGGGCTAAAACAATTGGCAAGCTGTTAGGGGCCAGGGTTTGAAAGTGTACAAAGCAAGCAGCAGGTGGACATTCTTGTCTGCCTGTTTTTTTATGTAATCAATACAGGAGATAGATGCGTTCACGGTTCCTCCAGCCTGCTTCATACCTGCTGTCGACAAAATAGATCAGCAGGTCGGCATCATATTTTGACGCAGTGAAATACACTTTTTTATCCGCATCGTATCTGCTCTCAGTAAAAAACCACCGGCCTTCATTTCCGTCAGTTTCGTATTGGCTCGAAACTTTGTAAACAAGTAAATCGGCATCGTATTTACTGTCGGTTACAAATACGGTAACATCTGCATCGTAGCGGCTGTCAGTGGAATATACCTTCTGTGCCTGTATCTGCTGAGACAAAAAGAGCAGAGCGATCACGGAACACCAAAACAGGAAAAGATTCTTTTTCATCATGTTGTTTGTTGCCGTTTCTTGCAAAAACTATGCTACGTTAGCTAAAAGGGCTGGCTGGCAATTTCGGTTTAAAGAAAAAAAAGCGGTGCTTACCGATAAAGGGTGGCTGTTCGCCGAATTTGTGTTTACATCAGAGGATATTCACTATAGTTTTGCTGACAGATAAACCACAAAAAACTATAAAAAATGAAAACAACTATAAAATTTATCACAGCCACAGTCCTTGCCACGATGTTTATTTCACTCATCAGCATGGCACAAATTGAAGACAACGAAGAAGGATATATTGATGATATTCCTTTTAATACGCACGAGATTGCTCTTGAAGCATCCTTCGACAGAGACCTGGCAAATTTTACCTTTGAAGAAGAAGCCTACGTAGATGATATTCCGTTCAATACGGAAACTATCGCCAACGACGTTTGCTGCGACCGCGAATTAATACAAAAATATGCCTTTGAGGAAGAAGCTTATGTAGATGACATTCCGTTTGATACATATGAGATCGCCAGGCAGACATTACCAGAGGAAGAAGCTGTTCCGATGACTTACAACTGTGACAAGAAAAAAGCCAATACGATCCTTTAGAAAATCAAACATTAAAACGCACTTAATCAGAAATAATAAAGTACGCGAGAATCCAATTTCATAGTGAATTTACGAAGAAAATCCCGCTCAAAAGGCGGGATTTTGTATTAAATGCTTCGACAAAAAAGGGGTTTACCTCAGCATCTTACGGCCATAAGCACCAATCAGGAAGGTGACAAACAAAATGCCCAGCACAGCGTTTATTGTCATGGGTATTTTAATCCAACCTGCTCCAATGGGTGCCCAGTCGCCAAGTATAGCACTAAATGTTGTTTGCAGTGCTAAAACAATGGGCTTAAAAGGTCCAATATCTGATCCATATAACTCACGTCCGTCCCAGTTGATTTTCAGCCCTGGATTAATCCAGAACATCACCTTATAAATAGCGGCGAATACTAACACGAGCCATCCTGTGTTCTTAAGGATACGCACAAGGTCAACACCCCATCCAAAAATTCTTTCATATAAAATATATTTCATCCAATACTTCGGTTTCGTTCCGAGTGGAGCACTGTGCATTTCATTTATATTTTTATAATGCATCCACATGTAATAAGCGCTGTCTTCCTCCTTCAGTTCCCCGTTGCTGCCGTAAATGTGCCGTAGTACATGGTATTGTTCTTCCAGGCTTTTATTGATCTCTCTTTTATAGATACGCTTATCCTTCTTTTTATCTCCACTCTCCCCGTATATTATATGATTCTCAAAAAGTTTCATTGCTTTGGAAAACCGCTCAAAAAACACTTTAAGCAAACTAATTGTTACGATAACTTGTTCCTCTTCTGATGTATGCTCAATTTCAGCAAAGTGTTTTGCCAGAAGAGCAATGTGCTCCATTATTTCTTTCCCGAAAAAACCATAGTAAACCGGATAAAATGTCTTGTTGACACATTGGTCTATAAAATATTTGGCATGTAACAGATCTTTTCCTCCTTTAATATTAATAAGTATTTCCTTCTTTTTTTCCTTTGAGAAAATATCAGCCTGAAGGAATTTCCACATCATGGGGATCATATTAAAATAGCTATCTGACTCATAATGGGACTTGATCAGGTTGTAAGGCAGGTCTGCATCTTCATTTTTTCCTTTTTGTAGTATGTTTTCTTTCAACACATACACAACCTTGTCTTTAGCGAAATAATCCCATCGCTTTTTCATAAAGTTTCTTTTTCCGGGAGGAGGGCCTGCCTCAACCTCTCTTCTGGTGGGAGCGTTATTATTTATCAGTTCTTTCTTTTGCATTTTCCAGTTGGCCGGAATTTCAAATCCATTAAACGTGGCATTGATAAAAGAAAAACTGGCTGGTAAATAATTAGTGAATGAGATTCTTTTGTCGATAAATATATTGTCAAGAATTAGATCTCCGTCTTCTTCACTTTTACTTGTGTTAGAAAAAGCAAAAGTACCACCTACATAGCAGCCGGTAAAATCAATTGTATTCTTATGGGAAATATTACGAAGAGCGATATCTCCATCAAAATTATTGTGATGCAGGCAAAGGGGTGATAAAAAATTCAGGTTGAAAAACATGGCATTGGCAATCTTGTTTTCGGTAATAGAAACGGCTTTTGGAAATGAAATAGAGGTATCGTTATCAGACAAGTTGCGCACTCCCATTTTCAAACTGCTTTGCACGGTGTTGTTATCGAAATAAAAAGTTGACTTGAATCTGGTGTTTTCAAAGCTTACAAAATTAAATTTGTTATGATAAATAATTGTATTCATGAAGGAAGTGCTGATTTTGACACCTTCTTCCACAGAAACTGTTTTATATAACAAAGAGCCGAGAACAGTATTGTTGTTCAGCCTATGGTATCCGTTGAACTGGTTATTGATCATTTCAAGGTCGTTTTCAATTTTACAATACAGCATGTCGAAATCATCTTGAAAAACATTATTAGAAAGCGTAATATCTTTGCTTACAGTTATATTGTTACAGTTAAAACTTTCAATTTCCATGCAATAATATATCCCTACTTTTCTGTACCTGCCGTTTCTGATTTTGAACAATTTTGTCTTATTAGCGAAAAATGACAGTTTGTCGGCCAGGGTTTCATTGATCTGCAAGGACTCCGATGTTTTGTTACTTTTAATAGTGAGCTCACTTTCGATAGTACATTGCTCAAGAAAAACGCCCCTGGATCGTTTGCTGGCATCCTCTTCGTCAGTTATTTCCGTTTCCTCTGTTTGCATCACTTGTACCGCTACTTCATTATTTTTAAGGATAATGTCGTCGGCTTTCGTATCGTTAATATATAAAGTGTTTTTTACACGATTATTTTCAAACAGGATGTCGTTGGATGCCGTGTTTAATATATCAAGATGCTGTACTTCGTTTTTTGTGAGTTCAATATTTTTTATGACCGTACACAACTTCAGGTAAAGATCACCGCCGAAAACATTGTCGTGGATTTTAATGTTACTGTTTGCGGTAACATTAACAAAGATTGCGTTTTCAACATTTTTGCATTCTGAAATATTAATCTCTGCAAAAAAGCTATTCAGGAACCTGACAAGGGGTACATCATTCCCGGTAAATAGCACATCAT
>QMPO01000266.1 GCA_003648625.1 Bacteroidota bacterium | reverse complement strand
GGCGGCCGGTCCTTCGGTCTGTCCCTCGTTAAACCATCCGTACCTTGAGTTGCCGACAACAGCTGCAGCAAAATTATGAATGGTCACCATTTTTTCCAGGATACAATCACTATAATCAAATGCTCCGCATGTACAGCCATGTGTCTGCATAATGGTAAAGTTATGATCGACACCGTTGGCACCATAAAAATTAGCATCGGTAATGTCGCTGTTCGACAGGTGTGCTACATAAGTTTCGTTAGCGTGCCCCACGTGATGAACGAACTGTTTGCCCTGGTTTATTTTATTTATCAGGTCGCTGCCCGACCAGGAGGCATCATATTCATACATGGTTTCTATGTCATAATTTACAGGGATGCCAACAGTGGTGTAACCGTTGTCATCGTGTTCACCAATCAGCAGGTCGAGGTAATCTTTTCCCCATGTTTCCGGGTCGTTATACAGGAATTCACCAGCCAGCAGTGGTTTTTGAAATTCGCCTAAAACAGGTGCATTTTGGTAGGAAATGGTTTTATTCAGCATATTGGAAAGATCCGTAGCATTGCTGATTGGGAAACGGGCTACAGCCACATCGGGCAGTAAATCGTCTTCTTCAGGTTCGCCCCATCGATTGTCGCCGTCATCATTCCAATTGCCATCCAGGCCCGAATAATACAGGTCGGCAGGTATATCGTTCGATTCATAGCCGGAGCCGGAAACAACATAACAATAAAATCCGCGATACGGTACGTGCTCTACGTCTCCGCCGAGCAAAACATATTCAATGCCTGATTGCTGGTATTCCTGAATGATGAAATTCCTTATTTTTTCAGGGAAATCCTGGCCGTCAATATTTTGCTGGATATATTCCGTAGTAAATACATGCGACCGGACAGCGCGTGTCAGGTAAATATTTTCCAGTTCACTAAAATTATCTTCAAATTGCTGCGGGGTGATGATCAATAACTCATAAGCATCATCTGATCGTAAAGTTCTCTCAGGATATGTGGTTAACAGCTCAGGGTTTTGCGCCAGAGACAGCACTCTTTTTTGTACATCTGTTTTGGAGCTCAAATTCTGTAATGCTACGGATGCCCGTACTTCTGGCTCTGTGGTTATCCTGATAGTTACTTTGGTAAAATAAGAGATTTTACCTTCTGCCGGATAATATTGAACAGGAGTGAAGGCCGAAAGAGCAAAACTGTAGCCATTCATAAACTGGGTAGAAAGTTGTCCATGCTGTGCTGCAGGATATAAATTACCTGAAGCGTAAACGGGCTCATTTTTATAGAACTTTGTTTCACCGGTCTCCGACAAGGGACGTGATGGCTGGTACGGCCATAGGGTGTAACTACCTTCCAGAGCGACTTCGTTTTCACCGATAAATTCAATGGCTGTGGCTACATGACCGGGGGGTAACAGTAAACTTACTGCATGGTAGGGCAGGGCAGGGTTGCCGGGAAGTGCGGTAAGTAGTTCATTGCCAAACGACAGTTGCTGGTACCCTTTATATTGAGTAACGACCGGACTGGAAAAATAATAAGACTGTTCAATAACTCCTGCCTGTGTACTAAAAAGAAAGAGCACGAACAGGGCGAGTAATGTAATTTTTTTCATTATTAAATTAATTTTAGCGCCAAAAATACAGTAATAAGAACAAGAAAAATGACAAACGGTTGCTTGAAATAAGCGAATGCACGCTGTTTAAAATGTATCTAAATTAATACAGGTGCCGTTTTATTTACCAACATTAAACCTCCATGGTCCATTCTCTAGACAGTTTTCCCGAAAAGAAACATATCCAGATTGCCCTCGAGGAAAACAGCTATGATGCCTGAACCGTCTTCCACGGGTTGCTCCCAGATAACTTTCAACCCCATTTCTTTCAGAATTTCCACTTTTTTCTTACGGTAAGAGATACCGGAAAAGATGTAATCTTCAAAACGCTTTTCTCTAAAATAAGCCAGTAAACGGTTCACCAGATAATACGTGTTATCCATACTGTCGGCGTAAATGGAATAGTAATAAAAAACCAGCGGAGTACCTGTAAAATTGGTTGCCAGGTCAGATATTGCCATCGAGCCTTCAGAAATTTCCTGTTTGCGAAGTTTGAGGTATGTATCGTATTTAAGCGGAAGAATAGTCATGTGGCCGGCATAATAATCCGACTGATCTTTTAGAATAAGATTAAGCTCAGGCAGTATTTTAGCAGCTTCCCTGATCAGGGCAGGGTTGATTTGCTTTGGGTTTTTATTCATTTCCTGAATATCTTCCACAAACTGAATGTCCGATTCGTTTGAGATCAGCCTGATTCTTTCTGTTTCAAAAGAAATATCTTCTTTATACCACGAAGCGCTGGGTGGCATCTTTGCAATGGCTGTGAATGAGTAGGTGCGTAATTTTAAATTATAATAAATAGCGATCGGGTTGTCGCTGTTCAGGTTGCGGATCACCTGATAAGGGATGAGCAGTTTCTCCACAAAATCCTTTTCTTTCTCAGCTTTAATGAGTGTTTCGTTTTTTTCCCACCGGCTTATGGTTCGCGCATCTACGTCTAACTGTGCTCCCAAATCTGTCTGCGAAAGTTTGTTATGCTTCCGGTAGTCAGTTAATAATTCCCCGAGGGTATTGTATTTTTTCATTTTATTTTTCTTTCTTTTTTAACACACACTCAACCGTTTACCTGTTTTTAACGAATATTTGAAGCACTAAATTTAAAAAAAAAGCACAACCTGACATGCCGTGTCTGGTATTCTTCCATGAACTGACCATAATTTTGCCGCTGAAATGAAATTATACGGATACGGACAATGATTTATCATAAAATATATATAAAAGAGCAAGAATTGAATAAAAAACAGGAGAAGAAAGATAAGAAAAAACTGGAAGCACTGAATTCAATTAAGGAACTGTTAAACAAAGTGGACAACTCTGCCGAAGTAATACCTGCAACAAACTATAGAAAGTTGAGTTTGCTGCTCTCGTTTTTAAAAGGAGACCGGTTAAACAGATACGAGAAATTAGTTCTCAGAGAAATTATTGATTCGTAAGAAAAGAAGAAACAAACAATAGTGATTTTTAATAAACTCAGCAAAATAGGCTGAAAAACAAACAAGAATGGCCTTTGGGCCCACCTTCAGAGAAACAAACAGTGGTGAACTCCTGGTCCTGACTAGGATAAAAACTATAATGGTTTGGGAGATCACCCACAAGCAAGCAACTAAAGCACGCTTTTTTTAATTAATTACACATAGAATACACATTTCTTTTTTAGCCGCTACGATGTAACAATTCCTTAACCTGCATGTTAATAAATCGTTCTATTTTTGTTAGCAGAAAACAAAGATGAAATTTGTCTTTGCGGAAATAAAGCGGTGATGGCCAAGTAAAAGCTCATAATCGCGATGAAGAATTCCCAATAGGAATTTTTACAGATGGCTGGAATTATCCGGCTTTTTTTATGCCTTCGGGTTTCTGTTATGAAAAAGAATTGTGAATCTTTTTTTTGATCCTCTTATTGTTTAACAGCATGACAATGAGCTCATAGAAAAAGCCACGGAAGATGCCTGATCTGTACAAGAATTTCATGATCTTGTTTTGGATGTTATTGTATCTGATCACGGCAACAAGTTCTTCGGAAGTGTAATTTTTATCTAAAAGCATCCGGGCAGCAGCTTCACCTGAAACCAGCGACTGGTAAATTCCTTCGCCCGTAAATCCCGAGGCAAAACCGCCGGCTTCGCCTACCAGATAAATATTATCAAACTTCAATCCGCGGTAATCATAACTGATGGGTGCCGACTGATAAGTGGCATTTTCAATATTAAAACCTTTTTCTTTCAGCCAGGCATGGAAATTTTCTTTCAATTTTCTGGCAGACATCATTTTAGGATCGCAG
>QMPO01000265.1 GCA_003648625.1 Bacteroidota bacterium | reverse complement strand
TTATTTTAACAAACGCAGTATCCAGGACAGCACGCTATATCCCGAAAGTTTTTATTACAGGGTAGATCCGTTCATATTCGACAGTTTGTCCACATTCACTACGCAGGGACTTGCTTTTGAGGGCACCCTTTCTTCAGCAGGTATTTTCCCCACAATTAGCGAACCACTGGTTGTTACGGATGATTATTCTCTCGGATTTGAGCACCGCACTCCGTCTGAAGGTTATGAAATATATGGAGGTAAAGCGCAGTTCTCGTCTGTTGTGCGTTTGAGTAATAACGGGTTTGAGGGAAACGGAACACTCGAATATCTGACGGCAACAACTTCCTCCGACAGGTTCTTGTTTTATCCGGATTCACTGACGGGAACCGGTCACTATTTTGTGCTCGATGAAAGCCCCGGTGTTTACGATTACCCACATTTACAAGGAGATAGTGTGGATATCCACTGGGCGGTTGACACAAATCTGATGGCGGTAAACCAGCTCTACGATCCGTTTATTTTGTACCATGAGCCGGTACTGGAAGGTGATATCCAATTGTCGCCCGAAAACCTGACCGGAAAGGGTTCTTTCTTTTTCGGGCAATCGGAGATCATCTCAAACAACATCAATTTTAAATTTAGTGAACTTACCGCCGATTCAGCCGATTTTTACTTGCGCTTAAAAGACAACGATACGGTAGTTTTCAGAGCTAAGGATTACTTTGCACGGATTGACTTCCAGCAGAAAAAAGGATGGTTTGACAACCTTACGGAGCATGCCTTCCTGGAATTTCCCTTCAACAAATATGTGTCAACGCTGGATGAAGTGGAATGGATTATGGATGAAGACCGTCTGGAATTAAGAAGTGCTTTAAGTGCTGATATGGAGCAGCTCAATAAACTTACAAATGAGGAGTTGATTGATTCTTATTACAAGGGACCGGAGTTTATTTCGGTGCATCCCGGGCAGGATTCGTTACGTTTTTTTGCCGAAAAAGCTTCGTATAACCTGAGCAGTTATACCATTGACGTGGATGGAGTGAAGATGATCAGAGTGGCTGATGCCGCTGTTTTCCCGGGTAACGAGGCGGTAAAGATCATGCGTGATGCACAGATGGCTCCTTTACTGAGTGCAGCAGTTATTACTGATACGATTACAAAATACCACCACATTTACGATGCGGAAGTAAACATATTCAGCAGGCACCAGTTCATGGCCAGCGGTTATGTGGATTACACCGATCGTATGGGTACTGAGCAGCCCGTTTATCTGAGCAGTATATCTGCCGACAACAGGGGAAGAACTGTAGGATACGGCGATATATCACCTGAAGATATATTTTTCCTGAGTCCTGAATATTTCTTCTCAGGACAGGTAAGCCTGGTTTCGGACAAAAAAAATTACCGGTTTACGGGAGGCTATAAAATTAACGAAGAGTGTATCGGACTGGTGGACAACTGGGTAGCCTTCGACCAGTACCTCGATCCGGCGCATTTATTTTTTAGTATGACTGATACAACGCAGGATATGAAGGGCAGGAGGGCACGGTTTGGTCTGGCTTATTCAGAACGGGAAAAAAACTTTTATCCGATGGTCTTGCAGGCTAAAAAAGATTCAGCCGACATTGTGCTGATACAGGCCAGCGGACAGATCGATTATGATGTGGATAAAAACATGTTCAGGGTGAGTTCGGCACGGAGGCTGAAGAACGGGGTGCTTACAGATAATCTTGTAGCATTGAATAACGAACGCTGCATCCTGGAAGGCGATGGAATACTCGATCTCGGCCTGAATTTTAATGTGCTGAAATGGAATGCTGCCGGTACATTCAGGCATCTTATCATTCCCGATTCCACTTATATCAATACAGTGCTTTCACTCGCTTTCCACATGGATATGTATGCTTTGAACATGATGGCAGACAGCCTGCGCATATCTTATGCCGATAACATAGATGTCAGTACCGGATTATTCCCGCTTTATTTGCAGAAGCGCATGGGACCGCAAAGAGCAAGTGAAGTAATGACAGATCTGAGCTTATACGGGCAAATGAGAAAAATACCTGTTGAACTGGCACATACCATTATGTTTACCGACCTGAAATTGAAATGGGATCCGAAAACAAGGTCGTACCTGTCGTACGGTAAGATCGGGATCGGCTACATTGCCGGAATGGCCATTAACAAATATGTGGACGGATATATGCAGATCGAGATGGGCAGAACCGGTAGTGGTATTCATTTCTTCCTGAAAGTGAGTGACGACCAGTGGTATTTCTTCTCGTACAAACATGGAATTATGCAGGTCATTTCGTCTGATAATGCTTTTAACGAACAAATAGCCAACCTGAAACAGGAAAAGAGGGTCATCAATCCCAACAGCGATACCGACTATTATGAATTTGTCATTTCCACCAGGCGCAAAAGCGTTGACTTTGTTCGTAAAATGGAAATGCTAACAAGAAACTAATGAACGATTGGGTCTATATCATCACAGGTTTTATTGTTGCTTACCTGCTGGGTTCAATACCTACAGCCGTTTGGGTGGGAAAGTGGTTTTATGGAAAGGACATCCGAAACGAAGGCTCGGGTAATGCAGGAGCTACGAACACTATCCGCATCCTCGGAGTGAAAGCCGGAATACCTGTTATCCTTGTTGATGTGTTCAAGGGCTATCTGGCCGTTTACCTGATGCACTATTTTACGCCGGACAGTTTTTCGGTCGAAACCGCTGTTTACTTACAGATAGTTGCCGGGTTTATCGCCGTTATCGGCCACGCCTTACCGGTGTTTGCAGGATTCAGGGGTGGTAAAGGCGTAGGCACATTGCTGGGTGTGGGCATAGCCTTATATCCTGTCGCTGTCTGGTTTCCGGTGGCTATCTTCGCCTTTGTTTTTCTCCTGACCGGTTATGTGTCGTTGGGATCGATCCTGGCAACCGCTGCTTTTCCGTTTATCGTTATTTTCTTTATGCACGAAACCAATCCGGGCCTGATAGTTTTGTCCATTGCCGCTCCGTTGCTCATCTTGTGGACACACCGGAAAAACATCCAAAGAATGCTAAGCGGTACCGAGAACAGATTCCGGTTCAGGCAGAAGAAATAGCGGCAGCAACAAAAGCTTGCGGAGTCCAGGTATGGGAATCTCTTATCATAGCTGGACTTACCCCAAAAAACATTAGGAAGAATATACAAACCCTTACTTCACGGGCGATGAGGCTATTTTAGAAGTGAAATGGCTCCATTTTTCTATAAAATGGGGTAACTTTTTAAATCATAGAACTTGACTTCCGTATTTTTATTTCTTACCTTTAGCCCGACAGACAGTTATGGAAGGCAGGCAACGAATTTTTATCATCAATTCTTGAATTCTTATTTATAGAATTCTTTACCTGAATTTCAGAGATAGCTGTAGCCTTATTGTTGTATTTACAGGAAGAAAGGAGGTAAGCCCACATTTTTAACATGATTTACTTCTTTAATTTGATGAGGAGTAAATAAGTAACTAATGAATATTAAATCTTTCCATTGACCTGACATGTGCAAGCGTATAAACTATTTTTTTTACTTACTAAAAACCATGTATTATGAAAAAGCAACTTTTATCTTTTTTATTTATTGTATTCACAGGCGTTTTATTGTACCAAAGTGCAATAGCACAACAAACGCTGGGAAAATGGGTAATACCCGCAGCATATTCTCAAGATGGCTCCAATCCCATTGTAACTGAACTTACCTTTCACGAAAACGGAGTGATAACCGATGAGTTGTTAACACCTGTTCCTATACCTGATGATCCTGAAGAATATAACCATCATTTCTCGGCAGGTGGGTATGACGTAAATTTTAACACCGAGTTTTATGTAATAGGAGAATATTTTTGTATCACCGGGGGGGGTGTAACTCAATGGGTTACAGATGCGCAACCGAATATGCACCCCGAATTT
>QMPO01000264.1 GCA_003648625.1 Bacteroidota bacterium | reverse complement strand
TAATTTAGTTCCACTACTAAGACACTTGTTAAGGTATAGTACCATACTGTCCTGATGTTTAATTGAACTTAATTCTCCTTGAGAGACGAAAATTAGGGTTAAAGTGACCTGTCCATTTTTGATGTCTTGCTCTCCAGGAATATAAGTGGTATGGAGGCTGAAAGGATTTGCAAAATCACCATCACCATTAGTTTTCCAAATGGTTTTGCCTCCACAATCAGTTGCACTCTCCCATACTCCACTGGTTTTGAATTTTACATCATTACATATTGAAGCATCATCGCCGGCAGAAAGGTGAGCTTGGCTTGGTGGGTAATTAACATTTTTAATTGCTGTTTTAGCGGATTGTCCATTAACAAAAAGTGTCATTGTCAACATACTTCCGATTAGAAAGCTTACGAGGGTGATTTTTTTTAGTGTTTTCATTTTAGTTAGTTTTAGTTAGAAAAAATTATTGTTATAGTATAGTCGACTTCTGATACAAATGTAATATTCTGAATATGTGTTGTCAAGTTATTTAGAGTTATTCTAAATAGTATTTTGTTAAGGAAATGTAAAAAAATGATGAAAGTGCTGCCTGTGCTAACTTTTAGAAAGTCAATTATTTAGGTCGGTGAATTTAATTTTTCATACTAATTGTTAATTTATTGTTATTTATTAAAGTTTAGTAATAATTATAGGTTGCATCATTCAAATTAATAAGTAGAATTAAAATGATGATGCATATAAATCAGTGAGACTATGATTTTGTTTTCAAAATCATTTAGCCGAACTGATCCCGAGCGCAGTCGAGGGATCACATGGGTTATATCCCCCCGGCTTACTGCGATATAATATATTATTCGTTTATACCTCGATAGTTGTACTTCGAGCTTGTTAATTAAGCGCCTCATATAAAATCTCTACCGGATGTACGGCCTTTCTGCCTGTCCCGTCTTTGATCTGGTGGCGGCATGAAGTACCCGGCGCCGATATAATCACCTCAGGCGCAGCTTTCCTGACAGCAGGGAATAATATCAGTTCGCCTATCTTCATCGACAAGTCGTAATGTTCTTTTTCAAAACCGAACGAACCTGCCATGCCGCAACACCCCGAAGGTATTTCTTCCACGGTGTAGTTTTCCGGGAAACCAAGTGCGAAAAGGGTAGGAGCAGTGGAAGCCAGCGATTTCTGATGACAATGCCCGTGCAGCTTGATCTTCCTTTCTTCCCTGGTAAAACTGCTTTTTTTAATCCTGCCGGCTTTCATCTCCCGTTCCAGAAATTCGTCCATCATCAATGCATTTGGGGCCAGTTTTTTCGAAGCTTCTTTCAGGTATCCATCTACTAATTCAGGATATTCATCCCTGAACGTCAATATGGCGGATGGCTCGATGCCCAACAGGGGTGTTTCATCCGTGATCAGGTTTTGCAGCAAGGCCACGTTTTTATTCGCGATCTTTTTAGCCTTACGGACAAGCCCTTTGGAAAGATAAGTCCGGGCACTTTCCATGTGTTTTGGAATAACCACCTTGTAACCCAGCTTGTTAAGTAGCAGTATGGCTTTTATTCCCGTATCGGTATCATTAAAACGGGTGAATTCGTCGTTGAATAAATAGACTTTACCGTTAGGGAAATCTTCCGCAATGTTTTTCTGATGCTTTTTGTGCCACCTTTCGAGCCGAATTCCGGAAAGTAAGGGAAACTTTCGCTTTTTAGAAAATCCGATGACTCCGGCAGTAAAAGCAGACAACACCGCATTTTGATTCACAAAGTTATAAAGGCCCGGAAAGAAGCTGCCCAGATAATTTATTCCGGCAATGTGTGCAATAAGTTGTGAACGCAACGGGACCCCGTGCTCGTCATAGTAGTGCTGCAGGAATTCGGCCTTTAGTTTGGTAACATCCACACTGGACGGACATTCCGATTTGCAGGCTTTGCAGGAAAGACACAGCTCCATTGCCTCGTATATTTCCTGATGGTCGAACGGATTGCTTTTTTTTGAGTTTGTAAGGAACTCGCGCAGAATATTGGCTCTGGCCCTGGTTGTATTCCGTTCGTCTCTTGTGGCCATATAGCTGGGGCACATCGTGCCACCGATCACCTCGCTTTTTCGACAGACACCGGAACCGTTGCATTTTTCGGCAGCCCGCAAAATTCCCAGTTCATTGGAGAAGTCGAAAATCGTTTCCACTTCTTTTGTTTCTTCCCCGGGTTTGTACCGCAGGCTGGTATTCATCACCGGTGTGTCCACAATTTTTCCCGGGTTGAAAATGTGTTCCGGATCCCATGTGGCTTCGATCTTTTTTAACAGTGCGTAATTATGCTTTCCGATCACTATCGGAATGAACTCCCCGCGGAGCCGTCCATCGCCATGCTCACCACTCAGCGATCCTCTGTATTTTTTTACCAGATGCGCTGTGTCTTCTGCTATGCTGCGAAAAATTTCTACATCCGCTTTTAACTTTAAATTCAGAATGGGACGCAGGTGCAATTCGCCTGTAGCAATGTGCGCATGATAGACACATTCTTTGTTGTATTTTTTGAGGATGTCGTCAAATTCCTCAATGTAGGCAGGTAGTTTCTTCGGATTAATGGCTGTGTCTTCCACAACGGCCACCGGTTTGGCATCTCCTTTCAGGTTGCTCAACACACCGAGTCCTGCTTTGCGGAGATTCCACACTCTTGTAATGTCTGCACCGCGGATTACAGGAAAATGAAAGCCCAGTTGCTCTTTCTTCATTTCCTGTTCAACCGCCTTTATTTTCTCTTCCAGCGTTAAGGTGTCGTATTCGGCAAATTCGATAATGAGGATGGCTCCCGGATCTCCTTCTATAAAAAAGCGGTTCTTTGCCTGTTCTATATTGTCCTTTGTGAGATCAAGAATGGCCTTGTCCATCAGTTCGATGGCTACGGGTTTGTGCTCTAAAGCAATCAGATTGGCTTTTAAAGCTTCTTTCACGCTGTTCAGGTGGACACAAACAAGGGCATTATGTTCGGGAGGAAGTGCTACCAGATGTAATTTGATCTCCGTCGAGAAGGCAAGGGTTCCTTCGGACCCTGCCAGTATTTTGGCGAAATTGAACAGAGCACCACCATGATTAAAAGGTTCTGTGTCGAGCAACAAATCCAGGGCATAACCGGTGTTCCGGCGCCGGATCTCAGGATCAGGAAATTCATCGCGGATCTTCTGCCGGTTATCCTGATTACCCAGTATTTCCTTAATATTTTGATAGATTTTGTTTTCCAGTTTGTCGCCCTTGCATTTTTCTTCAAATGCAGGTTTGTCCAGCGGACCGAACACAGCTTCCGAGCCGTCACTCAATAGGGCCTTTATCTCAAGCGTATGTTCCCTTGTGCTGCCATACACCAGCGAGTGTGCACCGCAGGCATTGTTGCCCACCATGCCGCCAATCATACAACGGTTGGATGTGGATGTTTCGGGGCCAAAGAATAATCCGTGTTTTTCCAGTATTAAGTTCAGTTCGTCAAGAACTACACCCGGCTCTACGCGTACCCATTTTTCCTCTGTGTTAATTTCAAGGATCTTTGTGAGGTGTTTTGACACATCGACCACAATACCACTTCCAACCACCTGGCCAGCCAGTGAAGTGCCTGCTGTTCGCGGAATCAGCGAAGTATTATTTTCACGGGCAAAAAGAATCAGCTCTTTAATGTCCTGCACATTTTTCGGATAACAAACAGCTGTGGGTAGTTCGCGGTAGGCCGATGCATCTGTAGCATACATTAAACGGATCGCTTCATCAAAATATAATTCGCCCTCCAGCTTTTGCTGAAGCTCCTTAAGGTTTGATGGCGGTATTTCGTTTGACATATACGATCCAGATGGTACACATTACGTGTGACGGAAAATCAAACAAATTTACGTCTATATTGCATATCTCCAAAACAAAGCAATGCAGGAAAATCGTATTTTTGGTTCACTATGAAAAATAAATCATCTGTTCTGTTATTCATAAAGCATATTGTGACTGTAATTGCGGCTTATCTGGG
>QMPO01000263.1 GCA_003648625.1 Bacteroidota bacterium | reverse complement strand
TCTAATTCCATTATTAAAATCGTATTAATTTATAACATCGACTATATGACTAATTATCCAATGACCAATTATCCAGTTATCTAAATCAAAAAAAGCTCTTTCCATTCATCAGGAAAAAGCTTCACTAATAAAATATCTTTTATCCGGTTTATTTCTTCGCGAAATATTCTTTTACCTGGTCTGTAGGAATAATTTCTTCTTTAAAGGCATATGCACCGGTTTTAGCCGACCGGGTCATTTTGATCACCTTTGCAAAATCTTTTCCTGATGATTGTAATGAAGCAACTACTTTCTTAGCCATAATTTTACTTATTTAATTTCTCTGTGAACCGTCATTTTTTTTAATATCGGGTTGTACTTTTTCAACTCGAGTCTGTCAGGTGAATTTTTTTTATTCTTTGTGGTTATATACCTTGACGTACCCGGCATTCCGCTCGCTTTATGCTCGGTGCATTCTAAGATTACCTGCACCCGCGCACCTTTCGTCTTTTTAGCCATTGTTCTACCTTTTAAATTTTGGTCGGCAAAAATACCAACTTTCTGATTATTTTCCTAATGAAACAATATTTTTTTTATCAATTTATAATTGATTGAATATAAGGTTTTAAACCGGAAAAGAAAAACTCTACAGCAATCACCATCACAATGAGTCCCATGAGTTTCATCATTATTTTATTGCCTTTATCTCCGATAAAACGGGTGATACCCACAGCGCCCATAAACACCAGTAACACAACAACAAGCACCAATACTATGGAAAATATCACCAAAGCTTTCGATGTATAGTCAGTGGCCTCACCCATCAGGACAATGGCATTCGTAATGGCACCAGGTCCGGCAATCATCGGTATTCCCAGGGGGGTGATGGCAATATCATCTGCATACGCTTCAGCCTCTTTCTCTGTCATCTTAATTCTGCTGATCCGTGCATTCAACATGTCGTAGCCAATAAAGAAAAACAGAAAACCTCCAACCACCTTTAGCCCGGCAACTGAGATTCCGAAGAAATTAAACAAATAGCGGCCCATAAAAGCAAACAGGATAAGTACAAAACCTGCTGTAATCACCGCCTTGAATGCCGTAGCTCTTCGTTCCTTTTTTGTCAGATCGGCCGTCATGGTTAAAAACACGGGCATGGTTCCGATGGGGTTCATCAGGGTGAAGAACGAGGTAAAATACAATAATATAATGGTAAATTGATCCATTTTTTATACTCTGAATTTAGCGTTTTTAGTTCCGGATGCTAGAGTTCGTTAATCTTTTGTTCGACCGTTTCCATCACTTCTTTACAACATGCCTGAGTTTTCTGTGCGATCTCTTCCCCCTTACTGATCAGGTCGTTCGTGAATTCTTTATCATTTATGCCGGCAGCATTAATTTTTACATTCAGGTAGGCTCCCTCAACAGCAGTTAACGCACACAAAGCTCCTACACCTGCATCGGATACTGAGTTTTGATTACCGTTTTCGGCCATAGCACGCATCACTTCGATAGAACGGTAAGCTGTTTCCATCACTTTGAAGGGTATCTCCATAGCATATTTCGATGCGTCTTCGATGGCTTGTTTCCGTGTTTTTTGTTCTTCTTCGGTTTTCTTTGGCAAGCCAAACGCATCCATTATTTTATTAAATGCACGGGTGTCTTCATCCACCAGGTGCAACAACTGATCTTTGTAATGTTGTCCCTGTTCTGCCCAATCGGAAAACTCTTCCCAACGATCATCCCACCCACGCTTATGTGCTGAGAGGTTTGCCACCATCGTTCCAAGTGATACTCCTAATGCCCCCACCGTTGCCGCAATGGAACCTCCTCCAGGCGCCGGTGATTCGGAAGCCGTCTCGTTAGCGAACGCTTTAATACTCATATCTACCAGTTTCTTCTCATCACCTTCCAGCAAATATTCAATAATCTTTTCTTTTGGATCAAACTGTTTCAGATCGTCCAGTCCCATTGATTTTATTGCGATCTTGATCAGCTCGTCATTATCAACACCCACCGAACGTTTCTGTTTACGTAAGAAATAACGCCCCGCTTCCAGCATTGCCTCCAGGGGGATCAGACCCACAAGCTCCGAACCTGTAACACGTATTCCTCGTGCATCGGCTTTTTTACAGACTTCATCGAAGGCAATATGCACAGGAGTAATGCTGATATTGGTCAGGTTCATGGAAATTTGAGCTACCCCGTACTCCTCAATAAACCAGCCGATGGCTTTCACGGCTTTGAGCGATCCCGGGATCATTACCGGCTTTCCCTTTTCATTTTTAACGATCTTACCAGTTATTGGATCACCTTCTCTTTTGGCACGGCCTCTTTCGCGTACATCAAAAGCTATAGCATTGGCACGGCGGGTGGAAGTTGTGTTGAGGTTTACATTGAATGCCACCAGGAAGTCCCGTGCGCCAACAGCCGTTGCTCCTGTACCTGCCACACGGTCAGTAAATTTATTCGGACCGAAATCAGGTTTCCACTCTTTCGTAACAATCCGTTCGGGTAATGCCTCATACTCACCTGCCCGGCAATTAGCCAGGTTCTTGCGCACATCAGTATATGCGGCATTCTCATAGCAGAAAACCGGAATCTCCAGTTCGTCACCAATACGCTGTGCCAGCCTGCGTGCATATTCCACAGTTTCTTCCATGGTAATATTAGCCACCGGCACCAACGGACAAACATCCGTAGCACCAAAACGGGGATGCTCCCCCTTGTGATGACGCATATCAATCACCTCAGATGCTTTTTTAACAGCCTGAAAAGCAGCTTCAATAACTTCATCAGGGGTACCAACAAATGTTACAACGGTACGATTTGTTGCAGCGCCGGGATCAACATCCAACAGTTTAACGCCTTCTGTTTTTTCAATTTCATCGGTTATCTGCCTGATGATGCTCATATCGCGGCCTTCACTAAAATTAGGAACACATTCTATAAGTTGTCGCATTATTATTTGATTTTACAGTTAAAATTGAAGTGCAAAAATAGAAAATGTTTGCTTAGAATCTTATTTCTAAAGCCAACGAAATGAATAACTTTTCGCCACGTACCAAATCAGTCTAGCTTATAATTTCCCCGTTCAGAATAACCGTTTCGATTTTATTGGTTCCATAATAATAAGGTAAGTAAGCAATGCCTGGTATTTCGTTGGTAATAAACAGATTAGCTTTCTTTCCCACGGTAATAGTTCCCAGCTCCTGTTCCACACCCATAGCATACGCTGTATTGATGGTTGTGGCATTGATGGCTTCTTCGGGCAACATCTTATAAAGGATACACGCCATCGAAAGGATCAGTTGCATATTTCCCGAAGGAGAGGATCCGGGATTAAAGTCGCTGGCCATAGCCACAGGAAGCCCGGCATCGATCATTTTACGTACAGGCGCATAACGCATTCCCAGGAAAAATGCGGCTCCCGGGAGTATGGTCGGCATAGTTTCAGAGCCTAATAAGGCATTTATCTCTTCTTCTCCGGTAAACTCAAGATGATCTACCGACAAAGCGTTGTATTTAACACCTGCCTGGATTCCTCCCGAATAATCCAGCTCATTGGCATGAATCTTCCCCCTGAGTCCGTATTTTAAACCAGCCTCCAATATTCTTTCGGTGTCTTCCACGGTGAAAAATCCGGTATCACAAAACACATCAATATAATCGGCCAGGCCTTCTTCGGCAACCTGCGGCAGCATTTCGTTGATTACCTGATCCACATATTTTTCCTGCTGCCCGCGAAACTCCATTGGAACGGCATGGGCACCCAGAAAAGTTGCTTTAATGGTAAGCGGTGATATCTCTTTCAGCTTTTTGATCACACGTAACATTTTAATTTCCGATTCGGGCGTTAAACCATAACCACTTTTTATTTCCACTGCTCCTGTTCCGTACCTGATGATTTCATTCAGTCTCTGCAAAGCGTTTTTCAGCAATTTCTCTTCTGACAAGGTTGCCATTTTTTTTGCAGAATTCAGGATTCCCCCTCCCCTTTTGGCAATTTCTTCGT
>QMPO01000262.1 GCA_003648625.1 Bacteroidota bacterium | reverse complement strand
TAATGTACGGTTGTCTTTTACTGTTCCTGAAAGAGTAAACTCGAGCTGAGGTTCGACAAAGTACCAGATATCTTCTTTTCCACGCGACCCTTTCCTGTTGGAACTCAGGTATCCGAATTCGTCTTCAGGATGAAATACGATCCCGAAATCGTCCAGGCTTGAGTTGATAGGGTATTTCAGGTTTTGTGGCGGGCCCCAGTTGCCGGCTGTATCGATTGTTGACACAAAAACATCAAGGCCACCCATGCCTCCGTGGCCGTCAGAAGCAAAATAAAGGGTGGTGTCGTTCCTCAGAAAAGGAAACATTTCGTCACCCGGTGTGTTGATAACATCTCCAAGGTTAAGCGGCCTTCTAAACTTGTCAGATTTGGAGTCACGATAGGCCACCCAGATGTCTTTCCCTCCCATGCCACCTTTGCGGTCGGCTGAGAAATAGATTATAAGCTCATTCTCGCTGATGGTTGGCTGCCCAACAGTTGACATGGTATCTACCCCTTTGATCTCCACCATTTGAGCTTCTCCCCAGTTTCTTCCTGTCCGTCGTGCTTTGAATATCTGGCATCCCGATTCTTTCTGAACATCGTTATGACAGCGCGTAAAATAGATAGTGTTGAACTTTTTGTTAAAGGTAGCTGCCCCTTCATTGGCATTAGTATTTACCGTTTCCGATTCATCCAAAAGAACGGGTTCGCTCCATTCACCTTTCCTGTCGATTTTTGCTACGAAAATATCGCTAAAGTTTTGCCCGGTCCAATTATCGGTTTCTTTTCCTGTCGACCCTTCCCGTGTTGACGTAAAGGCGATTTCGTTGTAGTTGTCGCTGGTAAAAGCCGGAGCAAAGTCCGATTCCCGCGAGTTTATTTTTTTGATGTTCGTTACTTCATATTTGGAAGGATTCTCTATCCACTCTGCAATAAGTGCTGCTGTTTCAGCTCCCATACGGCCTCGTGGATCGTCAGGCACTTTAGCTGTGTAAGCATTATACTGCTCAATGGCTTCTTCGTATTTTCCATTGATTTTCAGGGCATCGGCATACCTGAGTAAAACTTCCGGGTTTCGTTTATCCCACTCGTTGGCAACAAGTCTCTTGTAGGAAGCTTCGGCTCTTTTATAATTTCCTGTCAGGCGGTAACATTCGGCAAGTTGTGCTGTGATCCGGTTTTTTTCTTCCTTGTTCTTTTTAACTTTTGTGTAGGCTTTTTTATACTTATCGATGGCAAGTGTATATTGCTGTTTGGCAAAAGCCTCATCGGCAGGTTTTGCCGGATTGCGCTGTGCCGATAGTACGAATGGTGCAGTAATAATTATGAAGACAAATATTATTTTCAGAAAAGAGTTGTTCATTATGTGTTGTTATTACTGATACGGTGTTTCATTAAACGTTATTAGACCTTATTTATTTGGTTCTTCACCTTGTTTTTTTGCTTTCTCATCCGGTTTCAGTTCGGATTCTAATTTAGATTTGTATTCAGACAATTTTTGTTCCCGCTCAATGCGGTCTGCTTCCCTGTTGATTTCAGTTTTAATATCTTCGGATGCTCTTTTTATCTCGTTAATAAACTTACCCAGGTTTCTTGCCATTTCGGGTATTTTGTTCGGCCCGAAAATGAGAAAGACTGCCAGAACGATCAACAGTATCTCACCACTACCAAAATCAAAAAAGAGTAAACTCAAAGCCTGAATCTGTTTTAAGGTTGAAGCAAAAATAATAAAAAAAAGCCCCGTCCCGATTGCTATCGGGATCAGGACTTTTTTTACACTTTTTTACGGACTATTTTTTCTTTCTCCGTGTATTGGATTTTGCTTCTTTGGCAAGCACTTCTTTTTCCTGTTTGTCACCTCCAAGCAGGTCGTAAGCGATCGGGCTTGCTGTAAACAATGATGAGTATGTACCCACGAGGATACCTATTAACAGGGCAAATACAAATCCCCTGATAACTTCACCACCAAATATAAAGATCACCAGCAATACAACCAATGTAGTACCTGAAGTGTTGATGGTACGGGCAAGTGTACTGTTCAGACCTTCGTTGATGTTTCTTTTTAACGTATGTTTCGGGAACAGGTGTGTGTATTCCCTGATCCGGTCGAAGATGATCACCGTGTCGTTGATGGAGTAACCGATAATGGTCAGGATGGCCGCAATAAACGCCTGGTCCACCTCCATGCTGAACGGTAATATACCGTAGAATAGCGAGAACATACCCATGGTAATGATCGAGTCATGGAACAGAGCAGCCACACCGGCCATACCGTATTGCCATTTTTTAAATCTGATGGCAATGTAGATGAAGATCATGATCAATGCGAATACAACGGCATATATAGCACGTGTCCGGATATCATACGCGATCGTAGGTCCGATCTTTTGTGAACTGAGAATACCGAGCAGTTTACTTTCGCCTTCGTTTTCCGTTGAAAAGTCGGTGTATTCTATTTTGTTTGAATAGAACTGAACCAACCCTTCATATAATTTTGTCTGGATTAATGAGTCAATATGAGTTGAGTCACTATCAATCATGTATTTTGTGGTCAGTTTGATCTGGCTGTTGGGGCCAAATGTTTTTACTTCGGGTGCCGCTCCTTCAAAAACTGTGGTCAGGTTCTTTCTGATATCTTCCGTATTCACATCGTTGTCAAAACGGATGATGTA
This sequence comes from Bacteroidota bacterium, assembly GCA_003648625.1. Taxonomy (GTDB): domain Bacteria; phylum Bacteroidota; class Bacteroidia; order Bacteroidales; family F082; genus UBA4459. The sequence continues at coordinate 1,389 of QMPO01000262.1, read as the reverse complement.
TGTACGACCACCAGTAAAGTCGATACCAAGGTTCAGTCCTTTGGTAGCCAGTGACCCGACACTAATAATGATCAGAATAGCTGAAAAGATATAGGCTTTTTTACGGACTTCAACAAATCTGAAATGTGTATTTGCCAGTATGTTGGCCGTAAATTTATTGCTGAAGTTGATCTTTTTGTTCTTTTCCATCATCCAGTTAAAAACTAACCTTGAGATGAAGATGGCTGTGAACAGAGAGGAAAGAATACCTATAATAAGCGTTGTAGCAAAACCTTGTACAGGGCCTGTTCCGAAAATGTAAAGGACAATACCGGTTAACAAGGTGGTAACGTTACCATCGATAATGGCTGAGTAAGCATTTTTGTAACCATCTGTAATGGCAAGCCTGAATCCTTTTCCGGCTCTGATCTCTTCCTTAATACGTTCGTAAATAATTACGTTGGCATCCACCGCCATACCCAGGGTAAGAACAATACCTGCCATACCGGGTAAGGTTAGAACTGCTCCCAGAGATGCCAGTACACCAAACAGGAAGAAAATGTTGGTGATCAGTGCGAAGTTGGCTACCAGTCCGGCTCTGTTGTAATATATAACCATGTAAACCAGAACCATTATAAATGCAAGAATAAAGGAATTCATACCTGCGGTAACAGCTTCCCGTCCCAGCGAAGGACCTACAACTGCTTCTTCAACAATTCTGGCCGGTGCCGGTAATTTACCTGCTTTTAAAATATTGGCAAGGTCTTGTGCCTCTTCGAGTGTCATGTTACCACCAGAAATAGATGATCTTCCTGTTGGAATTTCATCGTTTACATTCGGGTAGGAATACACATAATCATCAAGGACAATGGCAATCTGCCTGCCAATGTTTTCTCCGGTAAGTCTTTTCCATATTTTGGCTCCCTGCGCATTCATTTGCATGTCTACACTTACACCACCGTTATTATCATAATCCTGACGTGCATCAACAATCACATCTCCGCCAAGCGCTGCACCGCCCTGGGTTGCCTTTAATCCGACCAGTTCAAGCAAGTTGGGGCGTGACGGGTCGGGTTTTACAGTCCAGACAAGTTTCAGGTCCCTCGGAAAAACATCTTTGGCCAACCGCAGCATATGGTTGATACGTGCTGTATCTTTTATAGCGGCAACGCCCATACGTGCTGACTGCGCCGGATATGTTTGTCCGGTTTCGTTCTGAATATAAGAAGGCATCAGGTAAGCATACAGAGGATATTTCTTAGCATATTGCTGAAAGTTCATATCCTCAGTAGTGGTTGTGTCACCTTCAATTTGCTCAAGCAGTTTGTCTGTAGTCGTGTCGCTGACAGCTTCCATTAAGCTGTCAATCGGCATTTCATCAATTTCTTCTTTTTCTTTTGCTTCTTTTTC
>QMPO01000261.1 GCA_003648625.1 Bacteroidota bacterium | reverse complement strand
TAGTAAGAGTAATCTGTGGTCTCTTGTTCTTTTTTGGTAATACTTTAGTTAACCTTAAAAGTAGTATCTCCTTTTTGTATATATCCAATGATTTGTTTTGCTGCGGCTATTCCTGCATTAATATTGGCTTCGGCAGTTTGTGCACCCATTTTTTTCGGGGTAAAGAAACATCTGTTTCCAAATTTTTCTTCCAGAAGCTCTTTGTTGTCGGGAGCAATATCCGAAACGTAATTGAAGCTTTCGTTCTCTTCGAATATTTTAAGAAGCCCTTCTTCATCAATTACCTCTTTTCGGGCTGTATTGACTAATGTGGCTCCCTTTTGCATTTTTGAAAGAAGGTTGTAGTTGATCGATCTTTTTGTATGTTCGTTAGCAGGAATATGCAGGCTGATGTAATTACATGTGGCATACATATCTTCAACACTTTCCGCAACAGCAACTCCGTCTTTCTGAATAGTTTCTTTGGGTATGAATGGGTCGAAGGCAATAACTTCCATGCCGAAGCCATGTGCAATGCGGGCAACGAGTCTGCCCACATGTCCGTATGCGTGGATACCGAGCGTTTTTCCTTTTAGTTCCGTTCCCGAAGTGCCGTTAAAGTGATTCCTGGCCTGGTAAACCATCATGCCTAAGGCCAGTTCTGCCACAGCATTGGAATTTTGACCCGGAGTGTTCATCACTACTACGCCTTTTTCCGTTGCTGCTGCCAGGTCAACGTTATCGTAACCTGCGCCAGCGCGCACCACAATTTTCAGATTTGCAGCTGCTTCAAGCACCTCGCGGGTAATTTTATCGCTTCTTATAATCAGTGCGTCTGCATCTTTTACGGCCTCAATAAGTTCATCCTGAGTGCTGTACTTTTCAAAAAAAGTATAATCATAAGCTGCTGCATCCAGTGTGCTTTTTATTTCGCTGACGGCAGCCGGAGCGAAAGGTTTAACGGTTGCAATGAGTACTTTGGTCATGGCTGTTTTTATTAATTGAATTATAAACTAATTCGTTTTCGTTATATTATTAACTGTTTTTCTTTTCAAATTCCTGCATAGCATTAATCAAGGCACTTACACTTTCCATCGGAAGTGCATTATAAGTGGAAGCTCTGAAACCACCTACAGAACGGTGTCCTTTAATGCCCACCATACCTTGTTCTGTAGCAAAGTCGAGAAATGGCTTTTCAAGATTTTCATACCCCTGATTCATGACGAAACATATATTCATCAACGACCTGTCGTTTGGGTCAACAACGGTAGCGCGGAACAGTTGATTACGATCAATCTCCTCGTACAGCATGTTGGCTTTCCGTACATTAACTTTATGCATTTCTTCGATACCGCCGTTGTTTTTTAGCCATTTCAGCGTTTGTAATGCAGCAAAAACGGGCAGGACCGGAGGCGTGTTAAACATGCTGCCTTTGTCAATGTGGGTCTGATAGTTCATCATGGTCGGTATTTCACGACCCGATTGACCTACAATATCATTACGGACTATAACAAAAGTAACGCCTGCAGGGGCCAGGTTCTTTTGAGCTCCACCATATATAACAGCATATTTTGATACGTCAACGGGACGGCTGAAGATATCGGATGACATATCGGCAACCAATGGAACCGTTGAGTTCATATCTTCTTTAATCTCTGTTCCGTATATTGTGTTGTTTGTTGTTATGTGAAAATAATCGGCATCTTCAGGTATGGTATAGTTTTTCGGAATGTAACTGAATAATTTATCTTCTGATGAAGCTACCACATCCACTTCGCCGAATAATTTGGCTTCTTTGATCGCTTTTTTTGACCAGGCACCCGTGTTCAGGTATGCAGCTTTCTTTTTGAACAGGTTAAATGGAATCATGGCAAACTGGGTACTGGCACCTCCGCCTAAAAACAGCACCGAGTATCCTTCCGGAATATGAAGAAGGTCTTTAAATAATTGTTGTGCTTCTTCCATTACGGCTACAAATTCTTTACTTCTGTGAGAGATTTCCATCAAAGATAAACCTGTGTCTGCAAAATCCTTAACTGCTTTGGCAGTTTGTTCAATAGTGAACTCCGGTAATATGGATGGCCCGGCATAAAAATTATGTTTTTTCATTTCTTTTGTAATTAAGCGTTAAAAAAGTTCGGCAAAGATAAGACTAAAAGCTATTTTAAAAGAAAAAAATAGTTAAGAAATGTTCTAACTTTGCATTTAAACTGTTCATTATGATTCCACTTGACAAAAGATTAGAAGTATTCGAATGCCTTGGAAAGGTTTTAATTGATGTAGGAGAAAACACTCCAAGGGTGGAAATTCACGAAAGGGAGGTTGTGGATAGTTGTCTTGAACTAAACAGACTAGCCACTGAATCAACGCATTACAATGGGTGGTTTGACGAGGCTAATGTACGGCGTATGCTGTACTCTTTAGGTAAGAGTTTGCAGAAAGAAAATCTTTTATCATGGACTGACAAATACAAAGCAGCCCTGTTGCAACATAGAGATGAGAAAATTGTAGGGGTTGTTATGGCCGGGAATATACCCGCCGTCGGTTTCCATGATTTTCTTAGTGTGTTAATGAGTGGTAATAAATTGTTAGCTAAGCTTTCTTCGGATGATAATAAACTCCTGCCTGCCATTGCAGAAACCCTATTCAGTATCGAGCCGGGTTTTCATAAATACGTGCAATTTGCTGAAGGTACAATGAAGTCATTTGACGCGGTGATAGCTACGGGCAGCAACAATACTTCCCGTTATTTTGATTACTATTTTTCGGCTTATCCGCACATTATCCGTAAAAACCGGAATGGTGTAGCTGTTTTAACGGGTAATGAAACGAAAAACGACCTGGAGGGGCTGGCCGACGATATATTCTTTTATTACGGTCTTGGCTGTCGCAATGTGTCGAAAATCTTTGTTCCGGAAGCTTATGATTTTACTGCTTTATTGCGTGTTCTGGAAAGCAGGGCAGAGGTTTCGGAGAATCATAAGTATTTTAATAATTACGAATACAACAAAGCAATATATCTGGTAAATGGACGTACGCATTTCGACACGGGAAATATACTTCTTGTGGAAGACCAGGCCGCTGTTTCACCAGTAAGCGTTTTACATTTCGAATATTACAATAACCCGGAGGAATTAAAGAATGTAATAGAAACGGATGCCGATAAAATACAGTGCCTTGTTACGGGTAGCGACTTGTTTGAAAATAGGGTGCCTTTTGGAAAAACACAGTACCCCGAGTTATGGGATTATGCTGATGGGATAGATACGTTGGAATTTGTACTTAGCCTGTAAATTATAAGGGTTTGGAATGGGAAAACAAGTATTATTTCAAATATGCGTTAAAATTCTTGAAAAAAGTTAGGTTATTTAAATGAAAGAATATATTTTTGCACCCCCAAAATTCAAGGAAAATTAAACAGAGATGAAAAAAGATATTCACCCTACTAATTACAGGTACGTTGTTTTTAAAGACATATCGAATGATTATGCTTTTCTTACAAGATCGACTGTCGAAACGAAAGAAACTATAAAGTGGGAAGATGGCAAGGAATACCCGTTGGTGAAACTGGAGATTTCGCATACTTCACACCCGTTCTTTACCGGTAAAATGAAACTGGTTGACACGGCAGGTAGAGTTGATAAATTTAAAAGCAGGTACAAAAAACACTACGAAAAGAAATAGTAGTAGTAACACACCGTACATTGAACCCTTGCTCTGGCGAGGGTTTTTTTTGTCGCAGGCAACATAATCATTATAAATTCGTAACATTGTAACGCGGCTGATTAAAATATTTAAAGGATTATGAATTTCATACTTTACGATGGACGGTGGCGGGAACATCTGTTACCCTTTACCTATACCCGGCCAATTGGTGAAATCAGGGTGGGAATTACAACCATAAGAGAAAAATGGGAATTGCTTCTGAAAACCCGGGTGTCGTTTCTGACGCAGGAATACCTGCAACAGAAATATCCGTTGGTTGTAAATGACAATAACATAGTCATTGAATCTTCAATCATTCCTACGGAAGAGCTTATTAAAGAAATACTTGCCTTAAATAAGGATGAGATGCTCACAAGC
>QMPO01000260.1 GCA_003648625.1 Bacteroidota bacterium | reverse complement strand
TACGAATTAGCGTAGTTGTCCGCCGGTAGTTGTCGGGGCCGTAAACAATATCCATTGTCCATTGCTCATCCACGTTATCTCCGTCAGATGTCCCCTTGTCAGGATGTCTGACAATAATTCTGCTCGCTTTGTTAAAGCCTGTATAGTCTATTTCCTGTATGTTTTGTACCATGTTGAGATAATCCGTTGCCGGTTGATTTATTCGTATTACCGCATGCACCCCGGCGCCTTGTTCAGCACCCAATCCCGTGCCATATTCAAAACCACTTCCCACGCCGGTTTTACTGTTGATGTTTCCGTTGTCGGCATAGCTTATGGCATATAAATTTTGCCCTGCAACCTGCCATGTCTCCAGCCGGCTTTTCAGTTTATCGTCATACGTAAAGTCTTCATGCAAATGAATGCCGCCGCTAAGGTCTTCGCGCCAGTTAAGGTTTCCGGTGGTTTCGTCAAAATTGTATTTCAGATGTTGTATGTTCCCTGTTTCAATTTCTGTCAGAAATCCGGTCGCGGTAAATCCTTTTGTTGTCAACAGCCCGTTGCCCAGCTTATATTGTTTCACTTGCCCGCGGGCCGTAATATCCGTGAGTTCCCAAAGGGTTTTATCGGTAGCCGTTTGACGAACTCTTGTCATGTATCCGTTTTTGTATTGCCTGCTCACGGCAAATCCCGTGGGCCAGGTTTCGGTTTTTAACCGGCCGAAAACATCATATTGATAATTGTATGTATAGTCATTGCCGTTAATGGTTTCGGTTTTTTCCGTCACACGCGACAAATCATCATATTTGAAATTCGTACTGATACCATTCCATCCGACAACCCTCGATAGTAATCCCAAACCGTTTTCTTCGTTATCATAATAATAATTTGTTTTTTGATTTTCGTTTGTCAGGGTTTTTGTTTTTATCCTGCCCAAAGCATCATATAGCATTTCGTATTGATTTCCCCGATTGTCGGTCTGGCTTATCAACTCGCCAAAAGGGTTGTAATTGTATGTAGTTGTAGCCGCGTCAGGGTCGTTTAGTGTTTCCTGAAACCCTGCAGCATCATACGTTATGGTTGTGGTAATTCCGCCCGGTGAAACCGTGTATAACTGTCCCGAACTGTAATAAGTGTATTCGATGGTTCCTCCCGGATCGGTTGCTTTAATCATATTACCGATGGCATCAACTTCTTTGGAGGTTATGATGCCGGTGGTGATGTTTTCCGTTGCGGTTGTCCGTCCATCGTAAGTATATTTAATAGTGTTGACGGGAGTAGTCATTGTTTTAACGGCACCTGTTACAAGATAGGTGTATTGTGTCCATTGTTTTTCTTCACCTGCAAAATAAGGGGCACTTGTACGTTGCACCTGCCCGCGATCGTTATATTCTTTGTCGGTATAAACCGGCTCGTTCCTGAAATTTTCTGTTTTTGAGCGTAATTCACGACCCAATTGGTCGTAATAGACAGTTGCAGGTGCTTCTCCAGAACTCTGAGACCACATTTTGTACAATCCGTGTTGCGGATTTTCACCCGTTTGGCCTGCCCATCTCCAAACTTCCTGATGCTCTACACCTTCGGGAGATATCGTTTTTTTCAATTTTCCAAATCCATCATAATAATAGGTAGTTGTCAGCCCGTTCACATCTGTTTTGCTTTTAACAAGCCCTGTTTCCGGATAATAATCTGTTGTTGAAACAAAACGAATGTCATCAACTGTTTTTTTGGTTTCGGTAACAAAACGGTGCTGAAAATCGGGGCTGTAAACATATTCCGTTATACGATCCGGTGGCCGGGGTGAGAAATACGGCGCTGCATGTTTTGTTCTTGAAATATTACCATAATCATCATAGTCATAGTAACTTACCGTTGTCATTTCTGTGCTTTTGTTCGGAATATGCTTTTCTTCCTTTACATAAGGGCTGTTTCCGTCGTAAAGATAAGTTACCTTTTCCGCATCTGAAGAACCCGTAGGGTCATTTTTTGAATTAGCCTGTGTTGTCTGTGAGATAATTCGACTTATAAGCCAATCGTCTATAGCAGGGGGATCATAATTGTAAACAAATTCCGACTCGGTGGCATAATCGTAATCGGAAACGGGATTGTTTAAATCTAATTCTTCAGAATGCACATAAGTGCCTGAGAATGACACATTACCGTAGGTAAGGTCATCACCTTCGTTAAAATGCTGTGTTTTCAATACGGTTTTTACATAACTGCTGTTATCATCGCCTGTATGATAAACCTTCGTAACCGATGCAGGAGTATAAAAGAAAATACGTTTATCGGCGTATGCTTTTATGAAAGGTTCTTTATTGGTTGTTTCGCTTATCAATACATCGTCATCGTCATGAGTATCGGCAAAAGATTTGCTGTTTTCCAGCCACCTAAAATAATAATCTTCGTTAAACCGAAATGTGTTGATGGTTTTGACAGATTTACCTGTAGAAGGGAAATTAACGGTTGTCGTTTTCCGGTAGCCCAGAAAGCCTTTACCCTGCTGATGAACTTTAGCGCCTTCGTACCGGTACAAAGTTACGGCTTTTCCGCCGAGACCGTTATTTGCCAGCACGCTGTCAACCACGTACAAAGCCGGCTGTATATCCGCCAACGGGTAAACGGCGCCGGTGCCTTTGGTGTAAATATTGTTATCTGTCAGCGGTTTATAGGTTATTTGTGTTTCATGGCCGAGGCCATTGGTGATTTTTTTTGTTAAATACTTTTGTTCATCTTTATGTAAAAACAATATTTTTTTTGGATTTGACCAATAATTTAATAAAAAGATATCTGCTTTACTATCACCATTAAAATCAAAATTTGGATAGAAATAGCTATAAAAAGGGACATAGTTATCAAAGTACTTTACTTCTTTTGAGAATGATAAACCATTGCTATAGAACACATTAAACCACGAACCCTCAATTTGTCCTCCGTTATACTTATTAAACACCTCAAGTATATCAGACTTTCCATCACCATTATAGTCGGAAATAATATAGTGGTTATCGCTTGATGAGGCATTAGGATCGTGGTTTCTTGTTAATGGACAATTTATTTGCACCCAGTTATTCTTACCATTATAAAGATACATTTCCCAGTTAATGTCAGGGTTTGTATAAGCAAATGTCAAAATATCAGAAATTCCATCACCGTTAAAATCACCCGTAAATACCCGATGGTATTTGTTCGGGAATCCAAACCTTTGTTCGGGTATTTCAATCAAAGTATTTGTAGTTTCATCAACGGTAAAAATTGTACTTTCCAATTCATGCATATTAACAAGAAGATCGGTTTTACCATCACCGTTAAAATCTCCTGTTTGAACTTTAAATAAATCATTGTCTGTATGCAGCCATGAATAACCTTCCGTGTTAGGTGGATTTGTAAACAGGCTGTTAAAGTTATGAGACTGAAGATCGTACTCATAAGCTGTTAACAAGGTATAATAATCGTCTGAGTTCTCATTAGCAGGTATGTTTTTAATTAATAAAACATCCAATATTCCATTACCGTTAAAGTCTCCTGTTCTTAAATAATAATTTCCCATTATACTAGCCTGAAACCCCTGTATTATATCAAATCCCTCTCCATTTGAAAATAAGTATTGATTAGTATAATAACTGTATTCTCCGTAATCATGAAATTTAAATAATATTAAATCATCAAGCCCGTCTCCATTAAAGTCACCGGATATAAAATAAGCGAACTCACCATCATATGGGTAATTCAAATCGCCCATGTATTGTTCATCAAAATAGTTGCCGTTTCCACTTGAATAATTTATGGTCCAATAATGATAATTCTTTTTGTTACTTTGATCGTAACTATAATATGCAGAGACAACATCTGTTTTCCCATCCCCGTTAAAATCACCCATGGTATAATCTGAAGAATACTCCGAGTTTTGAATATTTGTCGTTTGAAGGTTAAAAGAAGCGTTATCTTCACCCCACTCAAACAATGTCGGGTTAATATGCTTCCCGTTTTTATCATAGAGCGTAACATTTAGCAGGTGGGTATATGTTCCCCAGTCATACATTAAATTGTAATGTTGCAGGTCGGTTGTTTCGTTTCTGTATTTTACG
>QMPO01000259.1 GCA_003648625.1 Bacteroidota bacterium | reverse complement strand
TTCATGGTCACTTTAAAATAGATTTCCCCCTTCTCGTTTACCAGTTGCTCCACTTTATCAATGTTGAAGGTGAACGTTACTTCTTTAAAGAAGAAATCAATATCTTTCAGGTAAGCCTGTACATCTTTGCTTATTTGTATCTCGCGGTTTTCGTCCAGGTCATCTTCAATCTGCACTTTGTCGTCTTTAAAAAATTTAAGGTAGCTGCTGTTGATGATCACATCCTTGTCAGAAGGTAATTGCGTGTCGTCACCAAGAAAATTCAGGGTTCCTTCCAGAAAATGGATGATCTGTTTACTTTGTTCCGTGTATTCTTCTGTTTGCTGCGGGGTAATTTCTTCCTGCTCCTGAGCAGAAGAACCAACAGCTAAAGAAAGAATGGCAATGAGTAAAACTATTTGTCGATAGCGCATAGTTTGAATGATTTAATAAGTTCTTTTTTCTCTTCGTCGTTTACAAATTTAAGATTTGATATCAACCAGCCGGAGTTTGTATCGTTCCGGTTAAAATACGAAAGTTCAAAATACCAGTTTTTTACCTGGAAAAAGTGAAATTTCACCGAATTGATCTCCTTAAATTTTAACTGCCCCATCTTCATCTGATAGAAGAATAGCGTCAGGTAATCGGGCCTGTAATAGTTAGATGCATATAATTCAATATGCGCCGGATCATCGAGTGCACGATGCAAATTCATAAAATCCAGTTCGTGGCTTTGCGGATGCAGGAAATATAACTGGTGCACACTGTCTTCGGTATGCGGGAACAAATGCGGGAAATAGCTGTAATATACATTGCTGATCACCCATTTTGAGCCCAGGTTTTCCTCTTGAAGCGTGAGGAACAGGATAATATTTACCTCAGCACCATCAGCCGTAAACGTAGCTGAAACTTCAGCATACCAGTTTTTATCCAGGAAATTAAGAAACACCGGGTTGCTTTTATCGGTCACATCATCGATAAAATACTGTTTGAGCTTGCCCGAGGTTCTGGGATTATATGTGTCAAACAATATCGGAAGCATTTCTTCCCTGAGCTTGTTATTGTGGTATTTCTTATCATCGGTTGCTAACCTTTTTCCGTAAGAATCCTCTTCCATATTAAACCGCCTCACGAACTGCCCTACCTGTTTGTTCATGGTATAGAGTATGGTTTCGTCTTCACCGAAACTATTGAAAGAGCCGGTTTGAGGAAATACCGATACGGAAATAAATAAAAAAATAATGCTGTATAATGTCCTTTGTAAATGCGTCATACAATTAATGGTTAAAATCAGTTTATTGTTACATAAACGAATAAATAAATGCAAAATTATCAGTAATTTCTTACAAATAACGGGTAATTATGTACCTTGCGGTTTATAAGGCTCAAATTTCCTTAAAATGAATCGCCAAAGCAGGGTGTTTATATTGCTACTTATATTTTTTATCGTTGTTTCAGCGGTAAAGGGACAAACAAGTTTAGGTTTAAATGCCGGTTACATCAATCCTTTTCCCATATTAAATTATAATTCTACATCATACGTTTCAGGCAGTGCCGATTACAACGGATCATTTTTTGTGGCTACAACCTACAGGAAAAAAGCAGGAGGAAAACTTTTTTTGGGAGCAAGTCTCCATTTTCATCATTATCAGCTTGACTATATTGAAAAGAATGCCATTCACATCGGCCTGGATGAATATACAAAAGACATTGATTATACATTCAATTATTTAAATCTGGTTTTATATCCTGAACTTGTTTTCGGACACCGTTTAACGTATTATGTAAATGCCGGTATTACCGCAGGGCTGTTGTTAAATGCCAACAAATCGGGAACCAATACACACATGCGGATGCATTCGGGGGGGCCGGATGGTTATTATCCGGTATATACCGTAACCGAAGTGGAAGGAGATGCCCGAAGTGACATAAAAAGCTTTAGTGCCGGAGTGCATATCGGAACCGGCCTGCGGTACCATATTTCGGACAGTTGGGATATAAATTTTGACCTGAGCGGCCAGTACATTCTCTTTCCTGTGGAGATTGAATTTACCGGAAGCCAGGTGGACCTGCTTATTTCTGCAGGTGCAGAATATACCATTCATAGAAAAAAGAATAAGCCAGGCCAATAAAAAACCGCTCCTTATCAGAAGCGGTTGCAATTAACTATTTCAGATTTCTTTTATTTCGAAGTTTCCTTCACTCTGATATCTCCCAGCAGCACATCCCAGAAGCCGATCAGGCGGCCACCGATCTGTGTTTCCTTGCGTTTTACATAAACGGTGATATCTTTCTTGGTCGTGTCCTGGTAGATCAGGCGCCCTTCTTTATCGTAGCCTTTAAATTTCTGGAAAATAGTGATCACACCCACATAAGTTCCGTCGGGCTGACGCTGCAGGTCGCTCACATATTCTATATTATACCAGCTAATCTCCACCTTGTTGTAGTTGAGGCGCATCAGCCGCTCAAAATAGTCGCGTACACCGTAATAGTTGATCTCTTCTCTAACCAGCGACGAAACACCGATCTCACTGCCTGTCATAAACAATTCTTCAGCCCGGTCGATCACCCGGTTGGCTTCGCTCCAGGGTGTGTCTTTACTTCCAATAATGCTTATGTACTTACTCAGGTCACGAACTTTTTCCATGGCAAGGCTGTCGATAGCCTGTTTCCGTTCGGGGCTCAGGTTGTCCTGTGCAAAGACGGGTGTTGCAAATCCCAGTCCTATGGCGAATATCAATAAAAATGCTGTTTTATTCATGACCTGTATTATTTTGTAATTAATTCTAATTCGGTGATCTTTCCAAGGCTGTCACGTTTTAATGTTTCCACCTTGTATTTGTATTGTTTTTTGTCCTTCAGGTATTCTAAAAACCTGGAAATAGTTGTCGGACGGTCGTAATCATTTACGCCACCTTCCTGGCTGATGATGATTAAAACCAAAGCGTCAGGACTGGCAAATTGCCGCAGGGTTTCGTCAATTTTGCGGTTAGCTGCATCATAGCTAACGGCATTGGCAATAGCGTTGAATGAGTTATCCAGTACAACAAATTCCGATTGTGCTGCATTTCGTCGCGCTTCTTCTTCCCGTTTCAATCGCTCTTCTTCGGCTTTGCGGGCTCTGAGCTCTTCGATTTTTTGTTCTGCCTTAACGATCAGGCCTTTTACCTCCTCGTCATCAATGTTATACGATTTGATCGTGGCAACACGTGCTGCTTGTTCGTCAATCGTCCATGAGGTTTCCTCATTAATAATTGCATTCAGATCTTTTTTGGCCTGTTCTACTTTTGCTGCATATTCGGCAGCAGCGGCTTCTTTAGCCAGTTTTTTCTTGCTTTTACAACTTGTAGCACCACCGATGGCAATGGTTGCAATAAGCATCATTACTACAAATCTTGATGAAAATTTAAGCATTTGCTTCATTTGGTAAAGTGTTAAACTGTTTTGAAATAGATTGTTTGTTATATAGAATGCAAAAGTATTGAAAAAATTGTACCAACTTTGTGATAAATTAGTTCAGTGTTAAGAGTTTTGAGTTAATAAGTATCCAGTTAAACAAGCGCCTTACAGCCGATGACCCTAAAACACTATACCATACCTGTTTTTATTCCGGAACTGGCTTGCCCGTTCCAGTGCGTGTTCTGCAACCAGCAAAAAATATCCGGTCATCAGAATATTCCTGACGAACAGGAGATCCGGCAAACAATCACTGATCATTTGAACTCATTTAAACATAAGGAGCGAACAGTTGAGGTAGGCTTTTTCGGGGGGAGTTTTACGGGTATTCCATCTGATGAACAGAAACATTACCTGGAAATTGTACAGCCATTTATAAAAAATGGTGAGGTACAGGCTATCCGGCTTTCAACACGTCCTGACTATATCAGCGAAGAGATTTTGAACGTATTGAAAAAATACGGGGTCAGCACTGTCGAGCTGGGCGCCCAATCCATGGATGATGATGTGCTGAAAAAATCGTTCCGGGGGCATACGGCCCGGCAAACGGAACAGGCGTCTGACATGATTCGGCAACATGGATTTGAACTGGGTCTTCAGATGATGATCGGTCTGCCTGGCGACACCCTGGAAAAAGCTCTTTACACGGC
>QMPO01000258.1 GCA_003648625.1 Bacteroidota bacterium | reverse complement strand
GGGAGGCATCCCCCTCTTTTTTTAACAATCTTATTAACAAATCCCCCGATAAATAAGAAAATTAGAGATGTAAAAAGGCTGCCCTTTTGAGACAGCCTCTTTTTTTGTCTGCCGAAACCATTTCGAGCGCGTTTTCAACGCGTTCGTTTTATTTTATTCCGTTTCAGGCGTCCCGCCTGAAAAAAAATCTCGCCCTCGTTTGCAACGGGGGCGCATCTCCATTTCAAGCGTCCCGCTTGAAAAATACAGTTCCCGTCTTAATTTGCAACAAAGATATTTTTCATCATGCGTAATAGACCCTTACAGCTCACTTTTTTATCCTATTTTTGGCAGGTGATTTCCATCAGCAACATAACCAAAGAATTTGGAGGAACACCTCTGTTTTCAGGTGTTTCATTCAACCTGAATGAGAAGGAATGTGTGGGTCTGGCGGGAAAGAACGGGTCGGGTAAAACAACGTTGCTGAAGATCATCTCTGGTGAAGTACAGCCGGATGTGGGCGAAGTCTCTTATCCCAGAGATATGACCATTGGTTATTTACCCCAGGAAAAGAAGATCACCAGCTTGAAAACCATTAAAGAAGAAGCGCTGGATGCTTTTCGTTTTATTCATGAACTTACAGAAAGAACGGAACATCTGACTGCTGAAATACAGAACAGGGAAGACTATCATTCAGACGCATACCATAAGTTATTGCTGGAGCTTGATGAACTCAATCACAAATTGCTTTTATACGAACCGGAAAAACTGCTCGCACAAACCGAAAGGGTGTTGTTTGGACTTGGATTCAGACAGAACGACCTGGAACGACCATTAAGTGAATTCAGCTTTGGCTGGCAAATGCGTGTTGAAATTGCCAAGCTGCTCCTGTTAAAACCAACACTTTTATTGCTCGACGAGCCGACAAACCACCTTGATATTGAGTCGATCCAGTGGCTGGAAGAGTTTTTAAAAAGTTACTACGGTTCGGTGTTGATTGTTTCACACGACAGGGCTTTATTAGACAACATTACCAGCAGAACCATTGAAATAAGCAATGGAAAAATTTACGATTACAAAGTGCCTTATTCCGGTTATGTAACCTTGCGGGAGGAACGCTTATCGCAGCAAAAAGCAGCCTACGATAACCAGCAGGCGCAAATAAGACAGGTAGAAAGGTTTATTGAACGATTCCGCTATAAAAATACAAAAGCCCGGCAGGTGCAGTCGAGGATCACACATTTAGATAAAATGGAACGTGTTACCCTGGATGAAATTGATCAGGCAGCCATACATTTTACATTTCCCCCAGCTCCGCACAGTGGCAAAATTACGGTCGAATGCCGGAACGTAGGCAAACGTTATGATAACCACCAGGTGCTGGAGAAAATAAATTTTGAAATTCTCAATGGAGAGCGTATCGCTTTTGTTGGGAAAAACGGGGAAGGAAAGACAACGATGGCAAAGATGATTGCCGGGGTGCTGGATCACGAAGGGGTAGTGAAGCTGGGTTATAATGTGGTAACCGGTTATTTTGCCCAGGATCAGTGGGAGATGCTGGATGCCGGAAAAACAGTTTTCGAAACTGTGGATGATGTGGCCGTAGGAGACGTTCGTACACGGCTGAAAGCTATGCTGGGTGCGTTTCTTTTCAGGGGGGAAGACATTGATAAGAAAGTAAAAGTGCTTTCGGGAGGAGAGAAATCCCGGCTTGCCCTGGCAAAACTTTTGCTGGTACCGGCTAATTTTCTTTTACTTGATGAGCCGACCAACCATTTGGATATGCGTTCGAAAGATATTCTGAAAAATGCCCTGCTGCAGTTTACCGGAACTATGATCATTGTGTCGCACGACAGGGATTTCCTGCAGGGGTTAACATCGAAAGTCTTTGAATTCAGAAACAAAGGAATCAAAGAGTATAGGGGTGATGTTTTTGAATACCTGCAAAAGCGAAAGCTACAAGATCTGAAAGAACTCAACAGCAAGGAAAATAAGTCAGGTTCTGCAAAAAGAACTGTTAGCGATACCCGATTGAAATGGGAGCAGAAAAAAGAAGTGGAGCGAAAAAGACGTAAACTGGAAAAACAGATATCCGAACTCGAGCAAAAAGCGTCTGATATGGAGACGAAGATGGAACAGATAAACGCTAAACTGGCAGACCCTTCCTTATATTCGGAAGAGATTAAATCAGGGGGATTATACAAGGAACATGACCGCCTAACCAAAATCCTCGAAGAGGTGTATGCACAATGGGAGCGTCTTCATTTGGAACTGGAGCAGCTTGCAGAAAGATGATTATTTTTCCCTGTCGATCATACGCCGGGCAATATCAATTAATATCTGTTTATTTTCTTCATTAATATCAATTCCCTGTAATATCTTCATCCCTGCATCAAAATAAGCATCTATCTTATTATTCACAGCCGTGTTAATTTCCAGGCGGCTAAAAATTTCTTTAACCCGTGCGGTTTTATCCTTGTCAGGAATATCCGTTGTGTTGTATAACTCCGTTAGTTCTTCCCTGGTTTTACTGTCAGCTACTTCAATGGCTTTCAGGTATAGATATGTTTTTTTATTGCTGATGATGTCGCCGCCTGTCATTTTTCCGAATACCTCTTCATCACCAAAAGCATCCAGCAGGTCATCTTTCAGTTGAAATCCCAGCCCGATATTGATACCAAAATCGTATAATTCGTCAGCTTCCCTTTTAGTGGCGCCCCCAACCAGCGCACCTATTTTTAAGCTGGCACCGAAAAGTACAGCAGTTTTCAGACGGATCATTTCAATGTATTCATCAACCGACACATGGTTGTCTTTTTCGTAGTTCAGATCGTATTGCTGCCCTTCACATACTTCAATAGCTGTTTTGCTGAAAACAGAAAGTGTTTGCGGGAGAATTTCTGTACGCGCCTGTTGCGCATACTGGTATGCCATTGCGAATAAAGTATCACCGGACAGGATGGCGATGTTCGACCCCCATTTTTTAAATACTGTTTCCAGTCCTCTGCGGATGGGTGCATTATCCATAATGTCATCATGGATGAGCGTGAAGTTGTGAAAAAATTCAATGGCCAGAGCTTGTGATACAGCTTCTTCTTTATCGCCACCAAAAAGTTCACAGGCCATGAGGGTTAAAATTGGCCTGATACGCTTACCACGCAGATTTACAGTATATCTGATGGGCGCATATAATTCGTCCGGTTGGTGTCCGAATGTCTGTGCTTCGAGGTTTTGTTCAAAAAAGGTTAATAGTTCTTCGTAACTACCCATACGTTGTCCATGCTAAAGTTAATATTACTGAATAATATCGAGAAGGTATTGTCCGTATCCGCTTTTTAACAGTGGCTCGGCAATTTTGGCCAGTTGCCCGGCATCAATATAGCCATTGTGGTAGGCAATCTCTTCGATACAGCCAATTTTTAATCCCTGGCGATCTTCAATTACTTCAACAAACTGTGATGCCTGTATCAGCGAAGAGAAAGTGCCTGTATCCAGCCAGGCGGTACCACGGCCCAGCACACCGACTTTTAATGTTCCTTTTTCAAGATAATATTTATTGACATCCGTTATTTCATATTCACCGCGGGCACTTGGTTTGAGGTTTTTAGCCACTTCAACTACTGAATTGTCGTAGAAATAAAGCCCGGGTACAGCAAAATTGGATTTCGGATATTCAGGCTTTTCCTCAATGGAAATAGCTTTTAAGTCGGCATTAAACTCTACTACTCCATATCGTTTTGGGTCTTTAACATGGTAGGCAAACACAATGCCTCCGTCAGGATTGGTACAGCTTTTTAAAAGGTCCTGTAATCCTTGTCCGTAAAAAATATTATCACCTAATATCAATGATACGGAATCGGTGCCAATAAACTCTTCGCCCAAAACAAACGCCTGCGCCAGGCCGTTGGGAATTTCCTGCACTTTATAGTCGAAACGACAGCCAATACGCGATCCGTCTCCGAGTAACCTTCTGAAATTCGGTAAATCTTCAGGGGTGGAAATGATCAGTATTTCCCGTATCCCTGCCATCAGGAGTACCGATATAGGGTAGTAGATCATCGGTTTGTCGTAAACAGGCATTAGCTGCTTGCTAACGGCAATGGTGAGCGGATGCAGACGCGTTCCT
>QMPO01000257.1 GCA_003648625.1 Bacteroidota bacterium | reverse complement strand
TAAGGGATCAGCTCCACTTCTTTTTTTGGTTTAATGTCCTCAATCCCATGCAAATTTCCCCATAAACTAACCCAGCCGCTTGCCTGCTGGGGTACCATTTGCCAAAGCGACATTTCTTCTTTTCGGAATAATATACGGAGAAGTTCCAACCCCCAAACATGGTCAGTTGAATTTGCAAAACGTAATTGCGTGAATGGGATTTTCATTTCGGACAGCCACCCTAATTTGTCAATACTTACTTTTACGTACCATACCGGATTCCAGGTGTCATCAAAATCAGTATCGTTGGTAACGATGCCGTCATTTTTAACTCCTGCGGCATTTACTGCAAAAACAAATCCGGTCAGATCGTCATTGTAACTATCGATTGCAATAGACACAAAATCACCTTCCCAACTGTCGCGCCGGGCAAGTCGTCGTTCAATCTTGTCCGGTTCCGTATCAAATGCCCGGATAAGTACGTAAAGATTGTTGTCATCGTACAGAATTTTAAATGCTGTTTGCTGCGAAGGGTCCTCGTTTTCATAAGGCTCTCGTTGTATAAAATCACCACTCCACTCCGTCAGTTCCCATACAACATCATCACCTTTTCCGTCAATAACCGGGGGCTTCCCGTGCACATGAGTTGTTGTGTATGTTCTGAGAGAATCCTGTCCGTAAGAAGGAATAACTATGGTTGCTGCTAATAGCACCTGCAGCAGTATGTGAACGGGGAGTATTTTCAATAGTTGATATTTATTCATGAATGTTCCGGGCCAGGAATAAGTGTCAAAGATAAATCAAACATATAGCGTACAAAAATAAAATATAGTATAATCGACAAAAAGGAGTCTGTTCTCAACAAAGGCAGTATATTCATAGATGAGCAGAAACGAGCTTGTATAAACTGAATTGAATTTTCTCGTAACTTATCAGCTAATTAAGTACTTTTACAGGTTAAAATTTCACCTATGGAAATCGTAAAAACCAAGATACCGGATTTGTATATTATCAAACCCCGTGTGTTCACAGATGAACGGGGATATTTTTTCGAGTCGTACAATAAAGAGCTTTTTTTGAAAATGGGTATCGACCATAATTTTGTACAGGATAACGAGTCGTTTTCCCACAAAGGAGTGTTGCGGGGATTGCATTTTCAACGCCCTCCCTATGCTCAGGGAAAGCTGGTACGCGTGGTGAATGGCGCCGTGCTGGATGTTGCTGTCGACCTGAGGAAAGCTTCGCCAACTTTTGGCCAGTGGGTTTCAGTGGAACTGACACAGGAGAATAAATGGATGTATTGGATACCACCTGGCTTTGCCCATGGTTTTGTGGCTTTGCAAGACAACACAACATTTATTTACAAGTGTACCAATATATACAACAAAGAATCGGAAGGTAGTGTCCGGTGGAATGACCCTGACCTGAACATCAACTGGCAGGTGGAAAACCCGGTACTGTCCGAAAAGGATAAAAATGTACCGTGGTTCAGGAATTTAGACAGCCCGTTTTAAGTTATAATTCTGACAAAAATAGATGAACAAATCATTAACATATTTCCTGTTAATAGTGCTGGTGGTTTTACTGACTATCGGACTGGATAACTGGTGGCAGCAAAGGCATCAGGAAAAACTACCGGGCAACAACGAACAATATTACCGGATTGTTCCGCTGGAAATTCCACTGGAACTGTCGTTTGCCGGCGAGGAAGTGCCACTGGATATTTTTTATGTGCGCGAAGGGCTCGACCGGGAGCTGTCTGTGAACACCTACTGGCATTCATCTACCCTTCAAATCATCAAAAAGTCGCACCGCTGGTTTCCGGTTATTGACACAATACTGGAGCGGTATGGCATTCCGGCCGATTTTAAATACCTGGCTGTAATCGAAAGCGGCTTGTCCAATGTGATCTCGCCGGCCGGAGCTGTCGGCTTCTGGCAATTTTTAAAAGGAACTGCCAAAGAATACGATCTGGAAGTAAATAAAGAAGTAGATGAAAGATATCATGTGGAAAAAGAAACCGAAGCAGCCTGCAGGTATTTTTTGAAAAGTTATGAGAAATATGGTAACTGGGCGCTTGTGGCAGCTTCCTATAATGCGGGCACAAATGGTATTGACAGGTTAATGGAGAAGCAAAAAGCCGGATCGTTTTATGACCTGCTGGTGTCTGATGAAACAAACCGCTATCTGTACCGGATTTTGGCTATGAAACTTATTTTTGAAGACCCGATAGCGTATGGATTTTACTTTGGAGAGGATGATTACTATCAACCAATACCTTACCATACGGTAGAAGTAAACGGAAAAATAGATAATTGGGCTGATTTTGCCAAAGAACATGGCATCAGCTATAAGTTGCTGAAGTATTTTAACCCATGGTTGCGGCAGACCTATTTAAAGAACAAAAGCAAAAAGACGTACGAGATTAAAATTCCCGATCCGCCGTATGACCTGACGCATGAGCAGGTTATCCTGATACAAAACGGAATCCGTAATTGATGGTTTCGCTATGAGCAAGATAAAAAAAGCAAACAAAAGGGCAGATGCCGGAGTTCTGGAAGTACTGGGAGCACGGGTGCATAACCTGAAAAATATTGATGTGCAGATACCGCGCAACAAACTGGTTGTGATTACCGGATTAAGTGGTAGCGGTAAATCTTCTCTTGCGTTTGATACCATATATGCTGAAGGCCAGCGCAGGTATATGGAAACACTTTCTGCCTATGCCCGGCAGTTTATTGGGAACATGGAACGGCCTGACGTGGACAAGATCAACGGGCTCAGTCCGGTAATTTCCATCGAGCAGAAATCGGTAAATCGCAACCCACGATCAACAGTAGGAACGATTACCGAAGTGTATGATTACCTGCGGCTGTTATTTGCCCGTGCTTCCGAAGCATATTCGTACAACACCGGCGAGAAGATGGTGCAGTACACACAGGAGCAGATCACAGATCTGATTACAGAACATTTCCGTGGAGAGGGAATTTCCATTCTGGCGTCTTTGGTTAAAGGGAGGAAAGGTCATTACCGTGAGCTTTTTGAACAGGTCCGCCAGCAGGGATTTCTGAAAGTCAGGGTGGACGGTGAATTACGCGAGATCGCTTTCGGTATGCAGCTGGACAGGTATAAAGTACATGATATCGAAGTGGTGATCGACCGCCTGCTGGTGGATGACCGAAACAGCGGAAGAATCAAGAAAGCTGTAGAAACGGCTATGAAGCAGGGTAAGGGCGTGCTGATGGTTCTGGAGGATGCAACAAATGATCTTCGTCACTACAGTCGTAAGCTGATGTGTCCATCCACCGGATTGTCCTACGACGAGCCTGAGCCTAATACTTTTTCTTTTAACTCACCTTACGGGGCATGTCCTGAGTGTAACGGGTTGGGAACTGTGAGCGAAGTAGATATGAAAAAAGTGATGCCTGATCCCGGTCTGTCCATCAGAAAGGGAGGGGTCAAACCGCTGGGAGATTTCAAGAACAACTGGATATTTCAGCAACTTGAAGCCATCGGGGCAAAATACGGGTTTACGTTAAACACACCTTTGAAAGATATTCCGGAAGAAGCCATTCAATCCATTATGAATGGGACGAATGAGACCATCCAGGTCAAGAAGGATTATCTGGGTATAACAGCTTCATATTCTTTGTCGTTTGAAGGAGTCATCAATTACATCAAACAATTCACAACAAGCAGCTCATCGCAGAGTTCAAAAAAATGGGCAGAAAGTTTTATGAACACGCATGTATGTCCTTCCTGCAACGGGACGCGTTTGAAAAAAGAAGCCCTTTATTTTAAGATAGGAGATAAAAATATTTCCGACTTAGCCTTGATGGATCTGACGCATTTGCGCGAGTGGCTTGATGGCATTGAGAAAGAGATGAGTGAGCGGCAAAAGAAAATCGCCCGCGAGCTACTGAAAGAGATACGAAAAAGAGTTGACTTTCTGCTGGAGGTCGGAATCGGCTACCTTAATTTATTCCGTCCGGCACGCAGCCTGTCCGGTGGTGAATCGCAGCGTATCCGTCTGGCCACACAAATTGGTTCGCAGCTGACTGGCGTACTCTATATACTCGACGAACCAAGTATCGGGTTGCACCAGCGCGACAATGTCAAATTGATCCATGCTTTG
>QMPO01000256.1 GCA_003648625.1 Bacteroidota bacterium | reverse complement strand
CGAAAAACACAAATGAAGAAACGGTTATGGTGGAAGAAATAGTACCTGTAAACGTTATTACATTTGAAGAACAGGCAGAAGACCTGGTAGGTAAAAAAGTGGTGATCACAGGAACAGTCGACCATGTGTGTAAACACGGAGGACAGAAAATGTTTGTTATAGAAACAGGTTCCGATGCCCGTGTTAAAGTAACACCTGACGAGCAGGTGGCGGCTTTTAAATCCGAATGGGAAGGACAAAACATTGAATTAACCGGCATTGTTGAAGAACAGCGGATTGATGAAGATTATCTGAAAGAATGGGAAGAGGAAATAATGGCGGATGCCGATATGGGCGATGATAAAGGCGAAGGAAAACATTTAGGCGGGAATATGGAAAAAGGCGGCAGTGATGCCGACAAAGCCGAGGAAATGGAAAAAGTGAACAACCTGCGTCAGCAGATTGCCGAAACAGAAAAAGGCTATCTTTCGTTTTTCTCGATTCTTTGCACGGATTATAAAGTGATCGATACGGACACAGAGGAAACAGAGGACACAGAAGAAACCGAAGGGGAAGAATAACAAAATCCTGAGATTTTATGGCGTTTAAATGGAGGAAGTGGAACAGGGCCGTACATCGCGATTTCGGCTACCTTTTCTTTGGCATTACATTGATATATGCTTTATCGGGTATAGCCATCAACCACCTCGACGACTGGAACCCAAATTATATTGTCTATACCGAAAATATTCAGGTAGCACCTTACGACGGCAAGCCGGACAAAGCAGCTATAAAAAACATGCTCGCTCCTTTTGAAGAAGCCGCTTCCTACAAAAATCACTATTTTCCGCAGAACAATATTTTAAAAGTATTCATCAAAGACGGAAGCGTTTACATCAACCTGAAAACGGGAAACGGGATTATTGAAAAAACCAAGCGGCGCAGGGTATTTCGTGAAGTAAATTATTTGCATTACAACCCGATTAAATACTGGACCTGGTATTCGGATATTTATGCCGGCGCCCTTATTTTACTCGCCGTAACCGGAATACTCATACCTCGCGGAGAAAAGGGAATAACAAAAAGAGGCCTGTGGCTGGTTGCCCTGAGCGTGGTTATTCCGTTGATTTATTTATTCATTTATTTCTACTAGCATGAATGAATATCTTGTCATAGCGCTTTTTATTGTATGGTACACGCTGGCCATGATCATTTCCGAAACCATGGGAAAAAGAAAGAAAATAGGCGTTGAATGGTCCTTTTTTATCAGCTTTCTGTTTAGCCCGGTAGTGGGGTTTTTAGTGACTTATTTTAGCAAGGATAAATAGCGGTATCGTTACTTGTTCTGTCGAAATTATATTTTCCTTAATTCCTTCTATTTGAATGGAAACCTTTTTAAAACTCATCTAACGGTCAAGTATAAGCGTAGTGCGGGTTTGGCAGTAATTCACAATCAACCCGTCATAAAATTTATTAATAGTAATAAATCGATTATTACCGTTTAATCCGCATTACGCTTATACAATGTTGGGGCCAGTGTTTTTTATTTCCACCATTCAAAATTGTCCGATATGATTATTTCATTTTTTTGAATATGATGTGTCGTTTTCATTGGAATTATCCTAAAGTCAAGGTTGTATTTTTTAGCTAATGCCCTTATTTCTTCGGTATCATCATACGTGAGCATAAATTTTCCTTTCAATTGAGCAGTCAAAGCAAACAAAGCATCATGGTCAATTTTAAAATGAGTATAAAGTCGTTTTCCGGCTACTGTGTATGGAGGGTCAATGAATGAATAATAATTTGCATCATCCTTAATTTTCTCCAATTCAGTAAATGCATCTCCTGTAACAAATTCCATTTTAGATTTAACATGTCCAATTGCCAAGATTCTATCGCGCAAGGTTTTTGGATACCAACGAGATTTAATTCCTTTTCCGTTCTCTCCTTTTTTAATTAGTCCAGAACCTTTTGTAATGATTCCCCCATGAAAGATTCTGTTTTTCAGAATTGTGCTAAAAGCTTGTTCCTTTAGGGTTTTACTTTCCTTTTGTAGTATTGAATTTGCATTTTCAGGGGTTAAGTCAAATGAATAGATTTTGTCTGCTAACCAATTATGATCACCGTTAATTATCACTTCCCAAACAGCGGCTACTTCATAGTCAAGTTCAACCATTATTATTCTTTCAGCTAAATTCTCAAATGCTGTGGTAAGACTTACAATTCCGCCACCTACAAAAGGTTCAATTAATTTTTTTTGTTCTTTTGATTGTTTAAGCCATTTTCTAACGACAGGAATTAACCAAGTCTTTCCACCTGGATACCTGAATGGACTTCTCTGCGGAACTGATGCCACATTAACGACCTTTGGTGTTGTTTTTTTTTGTTTAGTATCGAATATTGATAATTGTCCCTCCATGCTTAACTACTTATTATGTCTGTTAATGAAGGTGCATCTGGCGGGTTCTTGTCCAAATGTTCGTTAAGACGGTTTTGTAAAATATTTATAAAGCCTGAAATATCCCCAGGTTCGGGAGTGGTTACCCTTAAAAGAGCAGGTTTAAATTCAGTATAAACTGTGTCGATTAAGACAAGATTATTTTTCTTTTGCTCCTTATCAAACACAAGGTCGTAGAGAAACCAAGCAATGTTAGCCTTTGATTTTGTGGTTGTCGGAAGTGAAGGCAGAGTTTCAAAAAATGATTTTTGTAGAGCTACAGTTTGCTTCTTTTTCCATGATTGGAAAATCCCACCCTTATAAAGCATTTGTGGAATAAGTCGTTTACGAGATGATGATAAGTAATCGGGTTTTGGGTAATTGTATCCTGTTGGCCACTCAAAGTTTTTAGATGGCTTTTTGATGTACTCTTCAAATGGATTTCTAAGGTTTCCTGATATATAAACACCTTGAACTTCAAGCGACGCAAAATCTATAAGCTGACCCTTATCGTTGTACTGAACAATCACAAAATCTATGTTACCTGCAGATTGTCCATTCTTGTCAACAAGCTTGATTTCGGACAAGGAAGTCCAAGTTGCTTTTTTACCAAATGCAAATTCAGCAGCCTTTTCAATAATTACCCAGTCTTCTCTAAATCTCGTTGGACAGGTTATTACTGATGTACCATTATGCCAAACACTACAAACACCAAGAGGATTGTTTGCTTTGTCCTTCGTGCAGTTTGGTACCTTGTTGTTGTAGGGACAAAGTTTTTGCTTACGATATCGTTGTGCTTTTGAGCTATCATTCTCAATAGGGAAGCCAAAAACTTCACCAAGTGGACTTTTATTTTCTACTTTTATTGTCATGCTCAAAGATATAAATTTTTATCGGCCGATAGAAATATAGCTAGTGACTTCCACATTGGCCCCAACTTGTTATATGTTCATCAAATATAATTATTATCGGAAAATTATCCGGGATATGTTCATGTTTTATTGTTTTTATCCAGTAGCATCTGCTCTACTTTTGCCTCATCCAGAAGCGTGTCTATCGGACTATTAATGGCCAATAACTTGTCATATCTTCAACAAACTTATTTATTATTCGTCAAATTCCCCGGATAACAGGAGTTTTTTGCCGGCCTGCTGTGTTTTATCTCTTTTAATACACGCCCCTACATAATCTAACTGGTTTTAAATATTTGTTACTTGTTTTTTTGGTGCCGGCCACACATAAGTAGTAATGATCGCTGTCGCCAGGGCAACAAAAAAAGTAAGCAGGCATGAAGTGATCACCTCCTCCATGCCCATATTGATCTTGGCGGTATATAAGTGGCATGAGGGTATCGGAAAATGATTACTTTTTCATAGTTAAGTTAGTTTTAGGAGTGCTTAGCCAAACGTGACATATGCAGCAATCACCGCAGACCAGAATAAATTTACCTCGTATTACTTTTTACTTGTTCTATTGGTCTTCAATGGTCAAGTAAAAGATATGTTGTTTATGTTCGCCAGCGAAACTTTTATTGTTCCACTATTTCAACCCTGCGGTTTCTTGCTTTTCCTTTATCTGTGCTGTTGGAAGTTATCGGCACCAGATTAGCCACACCGTAAGATTTAAGTTGACCGGCATCAACTCCGTATTTACTGACCAATTCATTCGTAACGGCTTTTGCCCTGTTTTCTGATAAGGTCATATTGGCATCAAAATCCCCTACATTATCTGTATGCCCGACAATAAAGAATTTTTTGTCGAGGTGCTGCTTGATGTATCTGGCTATTTCAT
>QMPO01000255.1 GCA_003648625.1 Bacteroidota bacterium | reverse complement strand
TCGATCGTACAGTGGCAGTAAATCCAGTCTTCGGTTTCTTTTTTGCACTGCATAAAAACAGCCGCAACGGATAAAAAAACCAATATAGCAGTAATTCTTTTCATATCATTTACCGGATTCACCCGCAAAAATAGTAAAGCCCGTGAACGAACATGCTATTTGCTTTTAAAGTTTTACTTTTGTCTTTCAAAATTCATGAAAAAATGAAACTCTACCCCATAGAAACAGGAAACTTTAAACTGGACGGAGGTGCCATGTTCGGTGTGGTGCCAAAAGTCCTTTGGTCGAAAGCCTATCCGTGTGACGAAAACAACCTTTGTAACTGGTCGATGCGCTGTTTACTTGTAGTGGACGGCGACCGGAGAATATTGATCGACAATGGCATTGGCAGCAAACAGGACGAAAAATGGCTGCGTCACTATTACCTGAACGGTGAAGCCACGCTGGAATCATCCCTGGAAAAAGCAGGATATACGCCTGATGACATTACCGATGTAATCCTGACGCACATGCATTTTGACCATTGCGGCGGCAGCGTAAAATGGAATGAAGATAAAACCGGTTACGAACTGGCCTTCCCAAATGCCATCTACTGGACAAGTAAGAAACAATTCGACTGGGCCACCAATCCCAACCGGCGTGAAAAAGCTTCTTTTCTGAAGGAAAATATTCTTCCCATACAGGAAAGCGGCCAGCTTAACCTGATCGAAGAAGAGGGAACATACATCCCGAACATCGACTTTAAACTATACGACGGCCACACCGGCGGACAGGTGATACCCCACGTAAAATACAACGGAAAAACAGTGGTATTCATGGCTGATCTGATGCCTTCATCGGCACATATCCCGATGCCATGGATCATGGCCTATGACACCCGTCCCCTGCAAACCCTGAAAGACCGTGAGCGGTTTTATGCCGAAGCCGTTGAAAACGATTATATCCTCTTTTTCGAACACGATATTTACCATGAAGCGGGAACGCTGCATGAAACGGAAAAAGGGGTACGGATCAAGGATGTTGGGAAACTCGCCGATTTTATTTAGCGGGACTTCAATCAATCTTTGCATCAGGTGTTTCGCCTGAAGTGCATCTGAATAAATTATTTCAACAATGGATAATTCCTGGCCATCTCAACAAACGTTTTGTTCAGACCGGTGGCAATGTTTTTCTCATGACAATAGGCTGTGAGTTGCGCTAAGGGCAGATTGCTTATTAATTCCTTTCCCGCCATCGGGCAGCCCCCCAGGCCGTTGATCACCGTGTCAAATCGCCGGATACCCGCCTGCCAGGCTGCATCAATCTTTGCCCGCTCCTGCCCTGCCAATGTATGCAAATGCAGACCAAATTCCACATCGGGAAAATTGTTCCCGAGAAATGTAAAAACTTCCGTGATCCGTTCTGGAGTTACATCACCCATGATGTCTGACAACGGGATGGTAGTTATTCCTTTATCCCTTAGTTTTTCCACCCAAAAACGCAGCAGTTCCAGGTTCCATTCATCACCATACGGGTCACCAAAACCCATAGATAGATATGTCACCAGCGTTTTACCGGTTCTGACACATAAATCCTGAAGCTTGTCAATTGTTTTTTCGGCTTTTTCGATTGTTGTGTTCAGGTTTCTTTGGATGAAGGTCGGAGATATGGAAAACGGAAAGAAAAGCTGATCCACGAAGTCGTATTGAACGGCCTTTTCACCTCCTTTCTCATTTACAACCAGCACGGCAATTTTAGAATTTGTATCTGACAGGTCAATTTTTCCCAGTACTTCAGCCGTATCTTTCATCTGAGGGATTGCTTTAGGCGACACAAAACTGCCCACTTCCACCGTGTCGAAGCCGCATTGTAGCAGTAGATTGATAAATTCAATCTTTTTATGTATGGGAATAAACTGCCCGATTCCCTGCATGCCGTCACGCGGTGTTTCAATGATCTTTAGCTGTGCCTGAGAAGTCGTTGTCATGGCTTAGTTCTATAGCTGGCTGCCGGATTAAGACCGACACCTAAAAAATGTATTGCGGAGGACTGTTTACCAGTTTCTTCCTGAAAGTTCTTTGGGGATTCTTCCCTGGTTGATTGCCTCCGAACGAAGCCTTCTGCCCAGAATCCGTTCCACCATCTTTCCGGTTTCCAGTATCCGGTCAATATCCAGGTTTGTTTCGATACCCATTTCGTCCATCATCACCACCATATCTTCGGTAGAGACAAGGCCTACATCTTTCGAATCTTTGTAGTAATAAGCTCCTGTTCCCGACACCGGAACACCGCTCACAAAGTTTGCCGGCTGACCTCCGGTACCTCCCATTGTCGATTCATAATTGGTCATTCCGGCCTGCAAAGCCGCCAGCACATTGGCCAATCCCCATCCTCTTGTTGTATGGAAGTGGACGATATGCTTCTCCGGATTGGGGATAGCATCCATCAGCATGGAATAATACTTATACACCCTGTCCGGTGAAGCCGAACCGTCATGATCGGCATGTTCCACATCGTCAGCCCCGATATCAAGCCAGCGTTTGGTGAACTCTATAGCATCCTTCATATCGGTCGGGCCTTCGATCGGGCAACCCCAGATAGTGGAAACCGTTCCGTTCACTTTGATTCCCGCATCATGTGCTTTTGGAATGTATTCTTCGGCCATTTTCCAGTACTCTTTCAGATTCAGGCCAGAGTTTTTTTTCTGATGCGATTCGCTGGTAGATACCATCAGCAAAATCCTGTCGGGTCCCCATCCTTCCTTTTTAGCCTGTATGGCCCTGTCAATGGCTCTTTCTCTTATCGTAACAGCCGTCAGACTTACTGAATCGATCAGGTCTTTGACCCGTTTACTGCTACGTATTTTTTTAAATAATTCGTCCGCATCTTTAAACTGGGGCATTCCTTTCGGATTCCCGAAATTAGTCACTTCCATGTGTTTGAAACCAGCCAGAATCAATTCTTCCAGTACCCATATTTTTGCTTCGGTAGGTACAAAAATCTCTTCATGCTGAAACCCGTCACGGACGGTAATGTCGCCAATTACTACTTTTTTCGGATAATTCATTTATATGTATTTTTCTTATTTCCAGTAATATACGTGCTTTTTTTACTAAATAAAAACGCTTAGCTAAGTTAAAAAAAAAGGAATTGCCCGGTTCGAAAGGGCTTTTTTTGATGAAAATTTCTTTTGGTTCATCTTTTTCATCAGGTTTATAATTTCTTGTTTTTCTGTTTTATTAATTGGCCAAATTTCACTAAACTTGCATAGAATGTGAAATACATTCCGGGAAGCAAAATTTATTCACTAATTTACCCTGAAATTGTTTACTTTAAAAACAAAGATCGACACCAGCTCAGAAGAGTTTAGAACCAATAAGAAGGAGTTTCTGAAATTGATGGACCAGTTCAGAAACAGGTTGGAAGAAAATACTAACGGGGGTTCGGAACGGGCTGTAAATAAGCATAAGGAACGTGGAAAATTACTGGCACGTGAGCGGGTTAATTTGTTGATAGACCCAAACACTCCTTTTCTTGAACTATCTCCCCTGGCAGCATTTGACCAATATGACAACGGATTTCCGGCGGCAGGAATTGTTACCGGTATCGGCATCATTAACGGTCGCGAAACGGTTATTATCGCCAACGATGCTACGGTCAAAGGCGGTACCTATATGCGTTATACCATAAAAAAACACCTGCGGGCGCAGGAAATTGCTATGCAAAACAGCCTGCCTTGCGTGTACATGGTAGATTCGGGTGGAGCCTTTCTCCCTGAGCAGGATACAGTTTTCCCCGACCGAGATCATTTTGGCAGGTTCTTTTTTAACCAGGCCCGCATGTCAGCTATGGGGCTTCCACAGATAGCTATCGTGATGGGATCATGTACGGCAGGAGGTGCATATGTGCCGGCTATGAGCGACGAAACCATCATTGTAAAAGGACAGGGAACAATCTTTCTGGGAGGACCTCCTCTGGTAAAAGCAGCTACCGGTGAAGAAGTAACTGCCGAAGAATTGGGCGGTGCCGATGTGCATACGTCGGTTTCGGGTGTGGCCGATCATTATGCCGAAAACGACACCCATGCCATCCAGATATGTCGCAATATTTTCGAAACACTTGACCATAAAGAAAAACAGCAACTTGATATACTGACACCGGAAGATCCTCTATATGATCCCGAAGAATTATACGGTATTGCTCCGGTCGACCTGAGGAAAATTGTTGACCCGAGAGAAGTAATCATGCGCATGGTGGACGGA
>QMPO01000254.1 GCA_003648625.1 Bacteroidota bacterium | reverse complement strand
TGGCACCGGTAACTTCCGGAAGAAACATCTACGAATGGTATGTTTTCGGACTCGACGAACAGTATAAAAAGAAATATCCCAGCGTGTTAGCCACCTGGGCACCCATTGATTATGCGCTGGAAAATGAGCTGAAACACTTTGATTTTATGGGCCTCGGAACACCGCTGCGGCCTTATGGTGTACGCGATTTTAAACTGCATTTCGGAAAAAACACAACCAATCCCGGCAGATTCAGTAAAATAAACAACAAAGCGCTGTATTTTGTCACTGAAATATCGTACAACATACTGCGGCTTTTTAACAAGGTATGACAACAGTCAGATGAAAACCGAACTGGAAAACATAAAACGCCTGCGGAAAAGTCGGATCCGGATCCTGTACATCATTGTGGATGTTGTGCTGGTGACACTTAGCTTTCTGTTTTTCATATGGGTGAAGCCTGCTTCAAAAGCCTATTACCTGCCGGAATACTACCAGCCGTTCCTGCTGTTTCTCGGTGTGTGGCTCATCGTTTCCCTGATCATCGGGAAATACCAGCTGCATAAAATCAAAAAGCCGAAAGACATCTATGTATATACCCTTATCTCCAACATTACCATAACCGGTATTGTCACCTCGCTGATCTATTTCAACAACCTGTTCAGCTACTCGCGGCTGATCGTTTTCGGTACCATCGGTCTCTCCACTTTACTGGAATTGCTGATCGGCTATGTGTTTTCGGCCTATAAATTTGCCCAGCAACTGAGTGAAGACAAAGAAAGACACGCAAAAGAGACAAAAACAAAAGTCTTCCCTCCTTTTGTCCATGAAGAGTTTGACAAAGAAAAAACGAGGCAGAAACGACTAGCGCAGCGCGAGTTTATTACCCAGACAAAAAGCAAACGGCTGTTCAATTACCTGAACCGCTACGTCGATGTGGGCGATCCGCATGCCGTCGTCTTCAACACCACGAAAATTGCCAATGTCGAAACACTGGCAGACGGATACTACAACAAAATGATCAACCTGCACCGGGTGAACGACATCCGGAGAGTCAATAAATTTTTTGAGACCATCAACGAGCGTGTGCCTTACGGCGGATTGTTCATCGGCTGTGTCGAAACCAAGAACATCCGAAAAAAGCGGATGCTGGGGCAGTATGTGTTCCCGCTTAACTGGATCAGTTACTCCTTCGATGTGTTTTTCACCCGCATCATTCCGAAACTATGGCTGACAAAACGCATCTACTTTTTTGTAACGCTGGGTTACGAACGGGCCATCCCGCATGCCGAAATACTGGGACGGCTCTATTCGTGCGGCTTCGAGCTGGTGAATGAGCGGTATATTTATGACGAGCTCTTTTTTGTGGTGCGCAAAGTCAAAGAACCCAGCTACGATCATAACCCTACTTACGGACCGCTGATCAGCCTGAGGCGATACGGAAAAAACGGACGATTGTTCAAAGTCTATAAGCTGCGTACCATGCACGCGTACTCGGAATACCTGCAGGATTATGTGTATGAGAAATTTAACCTGCAGGAAGGTGGGAAGTTTAAAAACGATTTCCGCGTGACGACTTCGGGAAAGATTTTTAGAAAGTTCTGGCTGGACGAAACGCCCATGTTCATCAACATCATTGCCGGCGATATGAAACTGGTGGGCGTCAGGCCCCTCAGCCGGCAGTATTTTGAACTGTATTCGGAAGAGCTGAAAGAAAAACGGCTGAAGACAAAACCTGGGCTGATCCCTCCCTTCTATGCCGACATGCCCAAAACCCTGGAGGAGATCATGGCATCGGAAATGCGCTACCTGGAAGCCCACGAGAAACACCCGTTCATCACCGATGTGAGGTACTTCTTCAAAGCAATATGGAACATCCTCTTCAAAGGAGCACGAAGTAAGTAAAATGAATAATGTAAACTCATATACTCGTTGGGAGCTTAGCGATGTTCTTTGCGGTACTTTGCGGGCCACCGCGCAACTTTGCGTAACAGTAAAAACAGAAAATTTCAAATGAAACACACCATATCCAATTCATTAGATAGTAGACATTTACGAGCCTTTGCGTTATCCTTCGTGTTCCTTTGTGGTAAAAAACAAACAAAAAAATGAAGCAAACATACATAACCATCCTTGCAATCCTCCTGGCCACCGCCATACAGGCCCAGGTCGTGTATGAGCATATTTCCAATACCGCTATATACGACTACCTCGATGAAATGGCCAGCCTGAAGATCATCGAACTGAATTCGGTGGTGAAGCCCTATGCACGAACAATAATTGCCGAAAAGCTACGCATCGTCCGGCAGAAATCGGAAGAAAATGATGCTCTGCTGAGCAAGCGTCAAAAAAAAGAACTTGAATTCTACCTATTAACGTACAGCCTGGAAGCCGGTCCGCCGCTGCAGCTGAATCCGAAAACCACATGGCAGAACAAAAAGCACAGTTTCGGCCTGGCGCTGAACCCTCCGGGGCTGTTCTACAAAGACTCTCTGTTCACAGGCGCCTTGCAGCCGATTGTGGGCGGTAGCTTCAGTGTGAATGAAAATGGCTGGATGAGCCAGACCTGGTGGGGTGCCAAAGCCTGGGGGTATATCGGGAAGAATTTCGGCTTTTATACCAGTCTGCGCGACAACAATGTAAGTAAACTGATGGTCACACCCGGTTATTTTGTGCAGGAACGAGGCGTTCCCTACAAAGACTACGGTGACGAAGGGATCGACTACAGCGAAGCCCGCGGCGGACTGATGGTCTCGTGGAACTGGGGCTCGGTGGGCGTGGTGAAAGACCATATAGAATGGGGAACGGGTTATAACGGAACAAACATCCAGTCGGGAAGAGTGCCTTCGTTTGCCATGATCAAATTAAACCTGAAACCGGTACGCTGGTTCCAGTTCGATTATTTCCACGGATGGCTGGTGTCGGAAGTGATCGACAGCGCCAGCTCCTACTGGTCGGGCAACACCTACCGCAAAGTGTTTTATCCCAAATACATCGCTTCCAATATGTTTACCTTCTTTCCGTTCAGGAATTTTATCATTTCACTGGGGAATTCGATTGTTTACAGTGATCCGGGTGGGCCGCACGTAGCTTATATGATCCCTTTCCTGTTTTTTAAATCGGTGGACCATACGCTGAATGCCACCACCGGAGGTGTGGGACAGAATTCGCAGATGTTCTTTAACGTCAGCTCCCGCAACATCAAATACCTGCATCTGTATATGTCGCTGTTCTTCGACGACTTCTCTGTCAACCACCTGAAGGCCAAAGGAGAATATAACCTTTACAGTATCAAAGCCGGCGGCCGCCTCAGCGATTTCCCGGTGAGGAACCTCGCGTTGACCATCGAATATACCCGCACAAATCCGTTGGTTTACCAGCATAAGATCGAAACCATAACGTATGCGTCGAACCTGTACAACATGGGGCATTACCTGCAGGATAACAGCCAGGAAATATATGTGGCACTGCAGTACAAACCCGTCAGGGGGCTATTCCTGGAACTGGCATATACCCTGGGCCAGCATGGCGACGAATACGATTACGCCGAATGTGCCAGCGATCCCGACTGCAACCTGCACAAACTGAAACCTCTGGATAACATCACCTGGGAAAACCAAACCATTCAGTTTAATGCCCGCTACGAAATCATCAGTAACACATATTTCTTTATGAGCTTCCTGTCGGGAAATGCCACCGGCAACGTGGAACTACGCACACCGGCCTACTACCGGGGCAAAACCACTACCTTTACCTTCGGTGCCAATATGGGGTTTTAATCTTCCCCTCGCCTAGTCGCCCCATCGCCCAAGTCGCCTCAGTCGTTAAAAAAATCCTAAATATGAACAAAATCAAAACACACAAAGACCTGGAAGTTTTTAAAACCTCCTTCTCATCCGGGATGGAAGTGTTTGAAATGACAAAATCCTTTCCGAAAGAAGAAACATATTCATTAACGGATCAAATCAGAAGATCTTCACGGTCTGTGTCGGGCAATATTGCCGAAGCTTTCAGGAAAAGGCGTTATCCGAAAGCATTTATCTCAAAATTATCCGATTCGGAAGGCGAAGCCGCGGAAACACAAGTATGGCTTGATTATGCTTTGGCGTGTGGATACATAGAGGACAAATTATACCACGATTTAACGGATAAATACGACCACATCATCGCCATGATCGTAAATATGATACGTAAACCGGGCAACTGGTCAATTTAAATGACAACCATCTATCCCAATATCGCCCCCTCGCCCAAGTCGCCCTCTCGCCC
>QMPO01000253.1 GCA_003648625.1 Bacteroidota bacterium | reverse complement strand
TCTGACTATAGGGATGTTAAATACAACATTGATCATGTATTTGTAAATCATCTTTTTATCAATTCAGTTCCCTTCTCACTTTCAGTACCGAACGCACATTTCTGTATAAATTAGCCGCCTCTTCAATGGTCAAACTTTGCTGCCCGTCGGAGATGGCCTTTTCCGGTTCTTCATGGATCTCGACAATCACTCCGTCGGCACCTGCCATCACCCCGGCCAGGGCCATTGGTTCGACAAACCTGCGGATGCCCACGCCGTGTGACGGATCAACAATTACCGGGAGGTGGGACTTCTCTTTTAAAATAGCCACCGCATTCAGATCAAGCGTGTTGCGGTAGGCTTTCTCGAAAGTGCGGATACCGCGTTCGCAAAGCAGGATTTTTTCGTTTCCGTTGGAAAAAACGTATTCAGCCGAGTACAGCAACTCATCAATGGTGCCCGCGATGCCCCGTTTGATCATCACGGGTTTGTCCACCTTACCCAACGCGTCCAGCAGGTTGAAATTCTGTGTGTTACGCGCGCCTACCTGGAAAATGTCCACATAATCGATCATCTGTTCGATCTGCGACACCTGCATCACTTCGGTTATGATCTTAATGCCGTTGGCCGAACAGTGTTTGTGGAACAATTTCAGACCTTCAATACCCAGTCCGCGGAAACTGTATGGCGAGCTGCGTGGTTTGAATACACCGCCCCGCATAATATTGACATTGTTCTTTTTCAGGTGCTCTACTGTGTGGATGATTTGTTCTTCGCTTTCGATAGAACAGGGTCCGGCCATTATCTGAAAATTTCTATTCCCGACCTGTATTCCGTCTCCCAGATCAACCGCCGTATGACCCAGTTTCCATTTGGCCGACACCATCTTGTACTGGTCGCTTACGCGGTGAATGTCACAAATGCCTTCCAGCGACCCAATGCTCCTCAGGTCCATATCGTTTTTGCCGATGCCTACCAGGTACCGGCCGAACTGGGTAGTTACCAGGTTGCTTTTAAATCCGGTTTTCGCCACTTCGCTGATAATTTTTTCCAGCCGTTCTTCCGATATATCTTTCTCCAGATGAATGATCATGTGCTTACGCTTTTAAAGTGGTTAAAAAGTAGGCAGCATTTTCTTTGGCTACATACCGGATGAATTCGCTTCCGATGATAGCGCCGTTGGCATATTGGCAGGCAAGTTCGTACGACTTTTTGTCGTGAATACCAAAGCCGATCATCGTTGGTTTGTTTAGCTTCATTGCTTTGATCTTTTCATAATGAGCCCGTTGCTTTTTGGTGATCTTTCCCCTGCGGCCCGTGATGGAACTGCTCGAAACCACATACATGAATCCGGTGGTCAGCTCTTCTATTTTTAGTATCCTTTCATCGGATGTCGTAGGAGTGACCAGGAAACTGATAAGTAACTCGTGCTTTTCAAATATTGTTTTAAATTCCCGTTCATATACTTCGAGAGGCAGGTCGGGGATGATGAGGCATTCGATATTAACCTCGTTACACTTCCGGCAGAATTGTTCTACCCCGAATTGCAGGATCTGGTTCAGATAGCCCATATAAACGACAGGCAAATCTGTTTTTTTCCTGACGATTTTCATCACTTCAAAATAGGTGGCCAGCGTCATCCCGTTGCGAATAGCCACGGCACTGCTTTGCTGGATGGTTTCACCGTCGGCCAGCGGGTCGGAAAAGGGCATGCCCAGTTCAACGAAATCTACACCGTAATCTTCAATTTCGGTAAGAATTTCAATGGTGCGTTCTACGGTCGGAAACCCCGCCGTTAAAAAAATGCTCAGCAGGTTTTTTCCTTCTAATATTTGTGTGATTTTCTTCATTTTTCCGTGTTTTTAGGGTACGAACAAAAAGCTTTTTTCCAGTTCATCCTTTGGGTGTTTCTTCAGGTAGGTAAAATATTTCTGGTAAGCATCCATGTCTTTCTCACCACGCCCTGAAAGATTGATTACGAGAATTTCATCTTTTCTGATTTCCAGTTTGGGAAGTATAGCCAGTGCGTGTGCCGACTCCAGAGCCGGAATGATACCTTCCAGCGTTGTGAGTTCCATAGCAGCTTCCAATGCTTCGATATCAGTGATCGGATATACATGCAGTCGTTTTTCTTTGATCAGATGGGCGTGCAGCGGTCCGATACCGGGATAATCGAGCCCTGCCGACAGGGAGTAGGGCTCGGTGATCTGTCCGTCAGATGTTTGCATCAGCAGGGTTTTACTACCGTGGATGATGCCGTCACTGCCCAGTATGCTGGTAGCTGCCGACTCACCCGAGGTGATGCCCTTACCAGCGCCTTCGGCTGCCAGAAGCTGTACTTTTTTGTTGTCGAGGTAATGGTAAAATGCTCCTGCCGCATTGCTGCCGCCACCGATACAAGCCAGGATGCGATCGGGGTCAGGGGCACCCTCTTTTTCCATCAATTGTTGCTGCATCTCTTCACTGATGATCGACTGAAACCGGGCTACCATATCGGGGTAAGGATGTGGCCCGACAACCGAACCGATCAGGTAATAGGTGTCTTCGGGATTGTTGATCCAGTCGCGGATGGCTTCGTTGGTAGCGTCTTTCAGTGTCTGGCTTCCCGAGTGGGCTGTGATCACTTTAGCTCCCAGCATCTTCATCCGGGCAACATTAGGTGCCTGCCGCTTTACATCGAGGGCGCCCATATACACAACACATTCCAGACCCATCAGGGCGCTCACCGTGGCTGTGGCTACTCCGTGCTGCCCCGCGCCGGTTTCGGCGATGATGCGTTTTTTGTTCATGTGTTTAGCCACCAGTATCTGCCCGATAGTGTTGTTGATCTTATGCGAACCCGTGTGGTTCAGGTCTTCGCGTTTCAGATAAATTTTGCCACCGTATTTGTCTGACAGCCGCCGGGCATGATACAACGGACTTGGCCTGCCTGCGTAATCAGCCAGCAATTGTTTGTATTCCTTTTGAAACGCATCGCTGTTGATGATCTTCAGGTAGTTATCCTGTAACTGACTGATATTCCGGTAGAGCATTTCGGGGATATAGGCCCCGCCATAGCTTCCGTAATAGCCGTTTTCATCGATAGTGTAACTCATAGTATGTGTTTTAAAAAGTTTTTAATTTTCTGAATGTCTTTAACTCCGGCTGCTGTTTCAAATCCACTGTTGAGGTCAACTCCCGCCAAAGCCGGATGACTGAATTTACGGATATTTCCGGCATCCTCCGGGGTAATACCTCCGCTCAGCAGAAAGGGTGTGTGCCCCGTATATTTTTGCAGCAGATCCCAGTTGAATTTTTTACCCGTGCCGCCATATAGTTTTCCTTTGGTGTCGAACAGAAAAAAGGAACACGACTTTTCGTAAGGTTTTGTTTCCGAAAAATTGAAGCCCTCATCCACTCTGAATGCTTTGATCACTTTGATCTTTTCGGCCAGTTGTTCTGCAAACATACTGTCTTCGTCGCCGTGCAACTGGATCATGTCGAGGCTGTATTTTTTGGCTTGTGACAGGATGACCTCCGGCTTTTCATTTACAAAAACACCTACTCTTTTCATATGACCGGGCACAGCATTTATCTGATCAGCAGTTATTCGGTCACCAATAAATCGTTGCGATCTTGGGTAAAAGATAAACCCTGCAAAATCGATGGATAATTCATCTGTTCTGCGAAGGAATTCCGGATCTGCTATGCCACAAACTTTTATGTTCATCTTATTGGTGAATGACAGGGTTTGGTTGAACTATTTGTTTTAACTCGTCAATAAACCGGGCACATTTCCGTCCCGGGTGTGCCGATTGCATAAAGTATTCGCCGATCAGAAAGCCGTTGTACCCAGCCTGTTTCAGTTCGTAGACCGTTTCCGGGTTGCTGATGCCGCTTTCCGATATCTTGAACATACCCACTGGTATATGATGCAGCATATCATAAGATGTCTGAAGATCCACTTGAAACGTTTCCAGATTGCGGTTATTCACCCCGATGATGTCCACAGTGTCCGTTGCCTTGTGCAGTTGTTCTTTGGCGTGTACCTCCATCAAAACTTCCATCTCAAGCGCTTTGGCGATGCCCGACAGGTAGTTTACCTCGCGTTCACTCAGCACTTCAGCAATGAGCAGAATGGCATCCGCCCCGATCGAGCGTGCTTCGTAAAGCTGGTATTCATCGATAATGAATTCCTTGCGCAGGATGGGGCAGAAATTGAACTTCCGTGCCGTTTTCAGGTCGTCATTCGATCCGCCGAAAAAATGAGTGTCGGTCAGAACCGATAAAGCTGAAGCTCCTGCC
>QMPO01000252.1 GCA_003648625.1 Bacteroidota bacterium | reverse complement strand
GAGCAAGGTAGTTCTGAACACCTCCGACTACGAATCGGGTATTTACCTTGTACGTATAGAGACCGAGAACGGCGTAGTAACCAAACGTTTTGCCATAGCAAGATAATTTGGTAACTACCAAACAATAAACCCAAAGGGCTGCCATCAGGCAGCCCTTTTTTTTGTCTGCCGAAACCATTTCGAGCGCGTTTTCAACGCGTTCGTTTTATTTTATCTCGTTTCAAACGTCCTGCCTGAAAAAAAATCTCGCCCTCGTTTGTAACGGGGGCGCATCTCCATTTCAAGCGTCCCGCTTGAAAAATACAGTCCCCGTCTCTTAATTTATATAAGGATTCACCTCTCCATGCCTATGAAAAATATTGTTCCATTATGCTCCTTCCCATGCACAATTTTCTGCCGTATTCTGTTTTCTCTGCCCCTTGTTAAAAAAATATTAATTTATGGATAAACGATTTGATCTTCGGAAAATGTATTATATTTGTTAGTTAAATAATGGATTAACTAACATAATATTCATTTTTATTAAATTCTAAATAATTAATTTACAGTACTATGAGAAAATTTACAATTTTTCTGATGGCGGCTGCTTTTATGCTGTCATCATCTGTGATCTGGGCACAACAGATCACTACAGGAGGAAATGACGTGAAAACGAATTTTTCCTATGAACGCGGAAGCAGAGATGTGCTTTATGATCAGTTGGGTACACCAACTACAGGTGCCTATGCTTCACAGAACTTTGAACCTTCGTATGACATTTACGACAGTTACGTAGCCGATGATTTTGTGGTACCCACTGGTGAGCAGTGGGTCATTACATCTGTTACAGCAACAGGTGGCGAATGGGGTACTCCTGGTGGATTTACACAGGCCAATGTGTATTTTTATGCCGATAACGGAGGACAACCGGCCAACGCGCCTTTTGAATCTTTAATGGCGATAACTGTTACGGGAAGTATGAACGGCACGTTCGATATTCCATTGCCTTCTAATGTGATTTTAGCAGGTGGTAATACCTACTGGATATCGGTACAAGCCGAAGGAGATTATGCAACTTACGGACAATGGGGTTTTGCCGATAATGATTTACCTGTTGTAGGGAATGAGAGTTATTTCCTTAACCCGGGAGGTGGATTTGGTTCATTATATACGACCTGGACTTCTTTCACCATTTTTCAAGGCGTTGCCATGGATATGTCCTTCGCCCTCGAAGGCTCATCCGAGCCTGCCAGTATTGCCGGCTACGTACTCAACGGCGGCGGGCAAACCATTGCCGGTGTAACCATCGAAGTAGTGGAAAACGGACGTACCACAACAACAAATGCCACAGGCTATTACGAGTTTTATGGCCTGCCCGATGGCACGTACAACCTGACAGCTACCAAAACAGGATACAACCCGGCTACGGGCGGCCCTGTTACTACAGTAACCGGAACAACCCAAATGTTGGATTTCACGATGACGGCACCAAACATCACGGTATCGCCGTTGATTTTTGACGAAACCTTACACCCGAATGAGTATCTTACCAAATATCTGGGATTGCTGAATACAGGCGATGGCCCGGTTGACTGGGCTGCAGGAATTACTTTTATTTCACCTGCACCTATGATGGCTGACAATCCTATGACAGTGGACATTCCAGGAGTTATTACAGAAAAAGGACCTGCCCAGCAAGGAGCTTCAAACGGGCTTGCACCTGCGTCCGGTGTACAAGGAACACCAGAAACGAGTGGAAGTGGCCTCAGAGGGGCAATTGCCTTTGGCTTTGAAGCTATTAACGGTGTACTAATGGACTTTGATGTTGATAATTTCGGAGGCCATACTTCATTTGCAGCCAGCCCGGCTCCACCTGATTTTATAAGTGGGATGGCTTTTCCAAGAGGAGAAACAGATTTTGCCTATGCTGTTGTTTATGGAAGCACACATTTGTACTCGGTTGAAAGAGCAACCGGAGCTTTAACAGACATGGGTGCTTTGGCAGGACCTGCACCTGGCTTTAATGATATTACAGTTGATCCAACAACGGGTATTGTTTATGCAGCAGGTAGTGATGATGCACTCTATATTATTGATCCTTCTGGTA
Source organism: Bacteroidota bacterium (assembly GCA_003648625.1). Classification (GTDB taxonomy): domain Bacteria; phylum Bacteroidota; class Bacteroidia; order Bacteroidales; family F082; genus UBA4459. The sequence continues at coordinate 2,194 of QMPO01000252.1, read as the reverse complement.
TGACAACAACCTATTTAGGAGCGTTTGTAAATGCAAGTATTATGATAGGAATTGCCTGCGATGGCAATGGTGACTTATGGGGCTATGACATAGGTTATGACTGGTTCTACTCGATCGACAAAAACACAGGTTTAGCTACAGATGTTGGCTCGATTGGTTTTGATGCCAATTATGCACAATGTGCCTTTTATGACCCGGATACAGATAATATTCTGTTAGGAGCATTTAATAATGGTAACTTTTATGGCGAAATTCGTGTCGCTGACAGAGCAACAGGTAATACAACCGTGCTTAGCAGCTCTTATTTCGAAGAGCCAACTGGCGCTGCTTTACCTGTAGGTGGCGGCGGCCCTTCCGGCGGATGGCTGACACTGGATACCTATTCAGGTTCTGTGGCTCCGGGTGGCGGATCTTTCAATATTGGAGTAAACTTTGATGCTGCCGGTACAACGGCAGGTGAGGTGTACACAGCGGAAATAGTTATTTCTACAAATCCATTTGTAGGTGAAGTTACTATCCCTGTTACCATGACCATTGGCGGCGATCCGTTCCCGACCATTGCTGACTTCGCAGGTGAAGTTACCAACCAGGTAACAGGTGAAGTTACCCTCACATGGAGCGCTCCGGCACGTGCCACGCTCGATTATTATATGATTTATCGTGATGGCGCACCGCTGACTTCGGTTGATGCTGCAGCCACATCATACATAGATATGCTGCCGGCATTCGGTAGTTATGAATACGAATTGCAGCCCATCTTCCTTGAAGGTAGTGGCTCTCCGGTAGGCCCGGTAGAAGTGGAATGGTTCGAGCCTGCACTGTGCTGGTATCCTGCTGCTCCTGAAAACACACAGTGGGTTGAACAATTGCAGCCCGTTGACCTGGGAATTGAGAACTGCGGTAATGGAGTCCTGGAATTTACGTTCCCTGATTACGCAGCCAGGGCATTGCTAAGTGACCCGAATATTGAAAAGAATAAAACAACACCACCGTTCGATGTTCCATCGAGAGGAGATGAAAACAAAGGACAGGATGAGGCATACAACGGCCAGGGCAACCCGGTCATTCTGGGAGCCGGCGGACCGGATGCTTTTGGCTATGTTTGGATTGACAGCGATGAAGCCGGTGGCCCTGTATATAATTGGATAGAAATTTCAGGCACAGGAACAGAAATTACCGGTTTAGGCGATGACAATACAGTGGGTCCGTTCCCGTTCAGTTTCAATTTCCCGTTCTATGGAAGTGACAAGACAGAGTTTTATATCCAGTCAAACGGAACGATTACGTTTGAAGGGAGTTATCTCGGCTATAGCAATAATGCTATTCCGGGGAACACGGGATATACACCTCAGGAATTTATTGCCTGGTTCTGGGATGATATGGATCCGGGTGGTGCCAATACACATGTTTATTACCAGGACTTTGGTAACTATATGGTCATTCAATTTGAACATTACAATGAATATCCTGACGGCAACAATTATTACATTGACGCAGAAGTTATTCTTTATCAAAGTGGAGCCATACTGGTACAGTACGATTACATTCACCCAAGTATGGATGACGATGGCATGACCATCGGTATTCAAGCTGATCCTTCCCTGGGTCTGCAAGTAGCTTACAATACCGCTTATGTACATGACGATCTTGCTCTGTCATTTACACTCCCATCACATTTTATTGTAGATGTTGATCCGTTCTATGGAACCGTAGGCGAAGGACTGACAGCCGATGTAGTAATGACATACAGTTCGGAAGGTTTTGAAGAAGGTGTTTACACCGAAGATCTGTTCATCACCACCAACGAACAACCGGTAAACGAATGGAATATTCCAAATACAATGTATGTGGTACAGCCCGAAACCATTTCAGGGCTTGTAACCGACTGCAATACCGGCCAGCCGATGGGCAACGTTACCGTTACGGCAGTATATGATTTCAAAGACAACGAGCCTCCGTTTGTTACGGAAACAGCCGAAGACGGAACTTACATGCTGTATGTAAATCCCGGTTATGATTATGATGTAAGTGCTGAAAAGACAGGTTATCAGACAGGATGGGAATATGTATCCAGTGGTGACTTACCAGCCGTAGTTGACTTCGAATTGTGCGAAGAGCCGTATGCAGTTGACTGGGTATTTGCCGATCCGAACGAAGCTGATGATGAATGTATGGTTACCTGGAGTTTACCGAT
>QMPO01000251.1 GCA_003648625.1 Bacteroidota bacterium | reverse complement strand
TTCTACTACGGATGATGTCTGAGAAGTGTATGCCGGAAGATCGTCAAAGTTCTCTTCATTTCCCAGATGAATATTTAACGGAAGCCACCAGCCACCGTAAATCAGATCGGTCAGTCCGTCCAGATCAACATCATGTAACAGTATTCCGGACCAGTAACCCGCAACTTGTGACGACCAGACGGCTTCGCTTGCAGGGGGCACCTCATCGTCGAATGTATAGAGCTTTATTTTCCCATCGCCACCCAACTGGTTGTTTCCCGAAAACACCACTCCGGTCGTTTTTTGTTCGCCGATCTTTCCGATATCCAGCGAATTCATAAATACCGGATTTTCTGACGACTCCCAGCTGGCTGTATTACTGATCTCCCCGGAATTGTCGGCCAGAAACAGGTAGTTAGGGCCTCTTTCATTAGCAAATACAACATCCAGTTTTCCGTTTCCGTCCACATCGCCAAAATCGACGTCCAGCGTACTAAATGAAACAGAGGTTGTCCACCCGGGTGTTTGTGAAAACACACCATCGTTGTTATAAAATATTTTTCCCTGATCGTATATTTCATTGTACGATTCTCCTGCAGCTACGGCAATATCAAGGTCTCCGTCTCCGTCTGCATCGCCCATGGCGCACGAAAAAGTATAAAAGTCGTTTGACTCGAAGGAAGGTGTGTCTTCCAGTACTCCTGCATTGTTGAAATAGATTTTTAGTTTGCCCGGTGAACCGAATCCGGCAGTACCTATGTACACAGATACGGCTACGTCCGGCCACCCATCTGCATTCAAATCACCAACGGCAAGGTGTCCATGATAATCAATATCCTGCGACTGCCAGTCGGGAACAGAACCGAAACTGCCATCGCCCCGGTTATAATAAACGACCAGAGATTGCCGTTGCATATCGTTCCCATTAGCTACAATGATGTCTTTCCAGTCATCGCCGTTGATGTCGGCCAGGCCGAGACCGGTTGCCACATGTCCCGAAGGAGTCGATTCCCAGTCGGGAACAACAGGGTAGGGGATGTTTTGTGTAAAACCCTGAAGGGCAGGGAGAATGATGAAGCAATAAAGTATGAGTTTTTTCATAAAATGAACATTTGGAAAATGAAAAACTCATTAAAAATACGCAATTATTCCACCCAGTCGGCAATAAACAGGTTCGTATTATGCGTACCTCCGTTGTTTCTGTTGGAAGAGAAGATCAGCTTTTTACCATCGTATGAGAACATGGGAAAAGCATCAAATACAGGGTCAAAAGTGATTTGCTCCAGCCCGGTACCATCAATGTTGATCATGAAAAGGTTGAACTCGTAGCCTCGTTCTCCGGCATGGTTGGAGCTGAAAATCACCTTCTTGCCCGAAGGATGGAAAAACGGTGCCCAGTTGGCTTTTCCCAGGTGGGTTATTTGTGTTAACTCGCTTCCGTCTACATTGCAAATGTAAAGTTCCATGTTTGTTGGTTTCACAAGCCCTTCCTCAAGCAGCTCCTTGTATTCCTTAATGTCTTCTTCTGTTTTGGGCCTCGATGACCTGAAGATCAGTTTGGAACCATCGGGTGAGAAGAATGCTCCCCCGTCATACCCCAGTTCAAAGGTGATCTGCTGTATGTTGCTCCCGTCCATGTTGCAGGTGTACAATTCGAGATCGCCCGTACGATCCGAAGTAAATACAATCTTATCCCCCAGAGGCGAAACAGTAGCTTCGGCATCATATCCGGGGCTGCTGATCAGCGTGTCTAAAATATTTCCGTTTAAATCGGCTATATAAATATCAAAATCAGCATAAATGGGCCAGACATATTTTCCATCTTCACGGCGTTTGGGTTCCGGCGGGCATGCATCGCCACCCGAACGGGTTGATGCATATAAAACAGTGGTGTCTCCCGGCATAAAAAACGAACAGGTTGTCCGGCCCAAGCCGTTGCTGATCAATTGTGGTATATGATCAAACATATCGTTGTCGGCAAAAGGAAAATAATATATCTGGTCGCAGGGAGCGTTCCATTCCGTATTTTTTGCCTGGAAAACAATCATGCTGTTATCGAAGCTGAAATAGGCTTCTGCATTATCACCACCATCGGTGAGTTGCTTCATATTTTTAAGGTGGCTTTCCTGCGGATAGAGAATAGTAGTATCCGCTTCTTTTGCTGCAGCTTCATGTTGCTGTTTTTTTTCATTCTGTCCGTTGCAGGCAATCAGCAGAGTTAATGCCAGAAATGAGCCCGCTTTAATGATGTTTGTGTAGGTCATATATTAAATGTTCATGTGATTCATAAAGTCAACAAATCTACTAAGAATTCTTATAGTAAAATGCTGTTTAACAAATGATGCGCTACCTGATCGATCGCCGGATCGGGGACCGTTTTATTTACACATCTTGTTAACACGAATTTGTTAACATTATTAACACAATTTATGACCGTTTTATGTGGATATTTTTTGTAAATTCGTATTTTTGCAAGCTTATATCTAAGGTATTAATTAAGAAGCAGTTATATAGAATGGAAAGAGAATTTGAAGGTGATAGAATTATAAAAGTAAATATTGAAAATCAGATGAAGTCGGCCTACATCGATTATTCGATGTCGGTAATCGTTTCGCGGGCACTTCCTGATGTGAGAGACGGACTCAAACCGGTACACCGTAGGGTGCTTTTCGGTATGCATGAATTAGGCGTTTTTTCGAACCGGCCATATAAAAAATCAGCAAGAATAGTTGGTGAGGTATTAGGAAAGTATCACCCACATGGCGATACTTCCGTGTATGATTCCATGGTGCGTATGGCGCAGGAATGGTCTTTACGCTATCCCTTGGTTGAAGGGCAGGGTAACTATGGCTCAATTGACGGCGATAATCCGGCGGCAATGCGTTATACAGAAGCCAGGCTAAGGAAAATTGCCGAAGAAATGCTGGTGGATATTGACAAAGAAACAGTTGATCACCGGCTGAACTTTGACGACACCTTATATGAGCCAACGGTTTTGCCAACGCAAATTCCAAACCTGTTAATTAACGGGGCTTCCGGGATAGCCGTGGGTATGGCAACAAACATGGCCCCGCATAACCTTTCACAGGTAATTGACGGCACCATCGCCTACATTGAAAACCGTGACATAGAAATGAGTGAGCTGATCCAGCTCGTCCAGGCGCCCGATTTTCCTACGGGAGGTATTATATATGGATATGAGGGGGTAGTAAATGCTTTTGAGAATGGCAGGGGACGAGTTGTTATGAGGGGCGAAGCCATTATTGAAGAAAATAGTCATGGAAAAGAACAGATTATCGTTACCTCCATACCTTACATGGTGAATAAGGCGGAAATGATCCGTAAGACAGCCGACCTGGTAAATGATAAAAAAATTGATGGTATTTCCGATATACGTGACGAGTCGGACAGAAACGGTCTGCGGATCGTTTATGACCTGAAGCGGGATGCCATTCCGAATATTGTGCTGAATAAGTTGTACCAGATGACCCAGTTGCAAAGTTCATTTAGTGTGAATAATGTAGCGCTGGTTAACGGAAGGCCCAGGACGCTGAACCTGAAAGAGTTAATTCATTATTTTGTTGAGCATCGTCACGAAGTTGTCGTACGCCGTACGGAATATGAATTGAAAGAAGCGGAAAGAAAAGCACATATTCTTGAAGGATTGCTGATCGCACTCGATAACCTGGATGCCGTAATCGCACTGATCAGGGCATCGAAGACGCCGGAAGAAGCACGGCAGGGATTGATGGATACCTTCCAACTGACAGAGATTCAGGCAAGAGCCATTCTGGATATGAGACTCCAGAAACTTACGGGCCTGGAGCGGGAGAAAATTAAGTCGGACTATGAAGAGTTGCAGAAACTAATCGCTTCATTAAAGGAATTGCTGGGCGATGAAGACAGAAGGATGCAGGTGATCAAAGACGAATTGTTGATGATCAAAGAAAAATATGGTGATGAGAGAAGGTCGAAAGTTGTTTATACAGCCGAAGATATTTCGATGGAAGATATTATTCCGGATGAAAAAGTGGTGATCACCATTTCCCATATGGGTTATATCAAACGCACACCACTTACTGAGTACAGGCAGCAGAGAAGGGGAGGACGTGGTTCACGCGGAAGTACTACACGTAATGAAGACTTCCTGGAACATTTGTTCATAGCTACTAACCATAATTACATGCTTTTCTTTACAGAGAAAGGTAAAGTGTTCTGGATGAGGGTGTTCGAAATACCAGAAGGGACGAAAACATCGAAAGGAAGAGCTATCCAGAATCTGATCAATATTGATCCGGAGGATACG
>QMPO01000250.1 GCA_003648625.1 Bacteroidota bacterium | reverse complement strand
CATTGTTGGCACGGGCATACGATCCGCTCCCGGCAGCAGCTATCTGGCGGAGCATATCTTCGTTTAACTTAGTAATAACCGTTTGCCCTTTTCTGTCTTTTTTAAAACCTACCTGGTTGCCATACTGGTTGTATAAAGGAATTGGTGCGCCTTCTGGTAACCCCATGCCGATCGTGAAAACCTTTATTCCATTTTTATAGGCTTCTGTAGCTGCGCCTATCGCATCGTCTTCGTGGTTTTCGCCATCGGTTATCACAACGATCGCTTTGTTGTGTTCGCTGTCATCAAATGATTCCGCTGCCATGCTGATGGCTTCTCCGATAGCTGTTCCCTGCGAGGGGACAATCTTTGTATCTACCGCATCTAGAAAAAGTTTAGCTGCACCGTAATCTGTTGTCAATGGAAGCTGTTTGTAAGCATTCCCAGCAAAGATGATGATCCCGATACGGTCGCCTTCCAGTTTGTCAATCAGGCTGGAAATGGCCATCTTTGAACGTTCCAGGCGGTTCGGTTTAATATCTTCGGCCAGCATGGAGTTGGACACATCGAGTACCAGCATCAGGTCAATCCCTTCACGCTTTACCTTTTCCAGTCTCGAACCCACCTGGGGGTTAACAATGCCGAAAACCATCAGCACAAAGGCCAGTAAAACCAGGAAGAACTTAATATACGGCTTCGATCGCGAACGAAGAGGCATCAGCGCATCCACCAGCTTTTCGTCACCAAATCTTTTCACTGCCTTCTTTTTCCAGCTGTTATAAAGCCAGAAAATGCCCGCCAATACTACCAGAAACAGCAGCAGGTAAAAATATTCTGTATGTTCGAACCTGATCATTTCAAGTTTAGATTTTTATTTTATGGCAATTTTCTAAAATACATATATCTCAACAACATTTCCAGCATGAAGAATCCGACTGCGAATAAGGCAAAAGGCAGGAACTTCTCGTGTTTCCTTTTGAATTCCTGTACGTCTATTTTCGATTTCTCCAACTGGTCAATTTCATCGTAGATCTTGCGCAACTTCTCGTTATTCTCTGCCCTGAAGTAGCGTCCGCCTGTTTCTCCGGCAATTTTCTTCAGCAGCTCTTCGTCGATCTGCACTTCCATTTGCTGCATATGTGTCCGGCCAAACTGATCCTGAACAGGGTAGGGGGCATAACCGCGCGAACCGACACCTATAGTGTACACCCTGATACCAAACATTTTAGCTATTTCTGCTGCTGATAACGGATCGACGGAACCCGCGTTATTCACCCCATCTGTCAGCAGGATGATGACCTTTGAGATGGCTTCCGATTCTTCAAGCCGGCTGACAGCCGTAGCCAGTCCGTCACCAATGGCTGTACCATCTTCGATCATACCGCTTTTCACTTCCCGGAACAGGTTGATAATCATGCTGTGGTCTGTTGTAAGCGGCACCTGGGTAAAGGCTTCCCCGCTGAAAATGACCATACCGATGCGGTCATTGGGTCTTTTGGCAATAAACTCTTTCGCAACTTCTTTGGCAGCTTCCAGCCGGTCGGGTTTGAAATCACGTGCCAGCATACTGCTTGACACGTCCAGTGTCAGTACAATATCAATACCCTCAATGTGGATGTTTTGTTTTGAAGAAACAGCCTGAGGTCGTGCCATGGCAACGATCAGCAAAGCCAAAGCCAGAAGGCGCAAGGCAAATAAGGAATGTATCAGCCAGACCTTAACCGTTACCGGAATATTTTCGTATGCCTCCAGTCCGGAAACACGTAACTCGGCATCGCTTTTTTTGTGCCTGAACCAATACCAAACGATCAGCACCGGCAGCAATAAAAGCAGCCAGAAGAATTCAGGATTCGCCCATGTATCTACTCTGAACATCATTCTACCTCCTTCCTTTCTTCTATATCGGATTCCGGTTTCTGATCAATACGTAAAACCGGTTCCTCTTTGGTTTCCTGCACAAAATCAATACAATTATTCAGGCACACATCGTTTTCGAGCGGTGTGGGCTTTGCCTTGGCAAATTTCACCAGGTCGGCCAGAGACAAGGTTGCCTTTAACTTAGTCGTAACTTCTTCATTTACATTCTTAGCGCTCAGTTCTTCCAGAATTTCTTCCGTTGTCATCTCCGGCGCATTGAAGTTATATCTTCTTTCCGCGTATTCCCTGACGATGTCGGTAAGCTGCGTATAATATTCCTTGATTTTTCCCTGCTGCCAGACTTTTGCCAGCCGTAGTTCTTCCAGTTTCCGGATAGCAACAATATGCGGAGGTAATTCGGGCTTGGCTTTGGCAGCGAATAAAGGCTTTTTCTTTTTCCGTTTCCTGATATACCAGATCATTCCCACCACAAGGATAACGACCAATAATCCCAGTAATATCCATGGGAGCAGCTCACGAAATGTATATGGTTCGGCTATAGGTCCTTTGATAGCTTTAAAAACCTGGCTTGTGTCGACAACGGGTGTGTACACATTCAGGTATAGCGCCGGGGTTTTTGCCTCGTAAACAGCTGTGTCGCCCTCATGCCTGAACTGAAACGTATAAGATGGTATTTTGAAATATCCTGAGTCAAACGAGGTAATGGTCAGCAGGCGATTAAGTATTAATGTGTTTTCTACAAAAGAAGTGTCAACTTCCTGTACATTAACTATTTCTATATTCTTTGAGATTGTATCAACCAGTACCGGCCATGCCACAACAAACCCTTCCGGAATGTTGATTCCCAGTTCATAACCAATCTGGTCGCCGATCATGATGGAGTCTCTCTCCAGCCGTGCATAAGCTTCGGTATGCTGGGCAAATCCATGTACGCCCAACATCATCATTATTCCTAATAATATGCCTGTTTTCCTTATCATCTTCGCGCACTTCTTTTCTTAAACAGATTCATTAAAGGTCTTACATAATCCTCGCCTGTATAAACACGAGCCATATCCACACCGTAACGGGAGAAAACAGTATCCAACTGCTTTGTTTTTTCCAAAGCCCATCTGTTGTAGTTTATCCGCGCTTTTTTATTGCCCGTATCGATCCACCTTGTTTTTCCGGTTTCCGGGTCCAGTGCCCTGAGCAAGCCGACTCCGGGCAATTCCATTTCTCTTCTGTCAGTCACCCTTACAGCAATCAGGTCGTGTTTGTGGTTGGCAATCTGCAATGCTTTTTCGAAGCCCTCATCCATAAAGTCGGAGATCAGAAAAGCTGTCGATTTCTTTTTGATGGCGTTGGTGAAAAACCGCAGGGCTTCGGCAATATCCGTTCCCTTGCTTTCCGCTTTGAAGTCGATCAACTCCCTGATAATCCTCAAAATATGAGACGATCCTTTTTTAGGCGGGATAAACTGCTCCACTTTGTCGCTGAAAAAGATCACACCAACTTTATCATTGTTCTGAATAGCTGAGAACGACAATACGGCTGCTATCTCGGTGATCAGATTTGATTTCAGCTGGTTTTTCGTTCCGAAGCTGTTGGATGCTGACACGTCAATCAACAGGATGACCGTAAGTTCGCGCTCCTCTTCAAATATTTTTACATACGGATGATTAAACCGGGCCGTAACATTCCAGTCAATACTCCGGATGTCGTCGCCATACTGGTATTCGCGCACCTCGCTGAAGGCCATACCTCTCCCTTTGAACGAGCTATGGTACTCACCCGAGAATATCTGGTTTGACAGTCCCCGGGTTTTGATCTCGATCTTGCGTACTTTTTTGAATATTTCCTGAGCGTCCATGATAAATCTTCAATCTTCAGTCTGCAGTCTGCAGTCTTCAGTCTGTAGTCAGTCAAATGTTAACTGTATTTTTTCGGGTTTTTAATCATATCATTTAATAACTTACCAATTTCTTCAGAGCGAGTCATGTAATCCTTATGCAAATCATCGCTGATATATCCACAGGCATAACTGAAATCCAGCCAAACCTGGGTCTCCGTATTTTCCATATCAGCATCTGAAATCTTACTTACAAAATGTGCCGGATATTGCCGTTTTCTATACCCTTCGCCAATATTGGAACAAACGGATCTTGATGAATTTCGGATTTGCGAAATAAGTCCATATTTTTCATCTGACGGAAATTCTTTAATTAAATTAAATATATCCATAGATAGTGAGAAGGCCTTTTTAAAAGCAGTTAAATTTCTAAAACCTGTTGCCATTTGTAAATTGTTTAATTGTCCTTCTTTAAAATATTTTCGTAATATAACTTCCCGTTAATTGCCAACTGCCGACTGCCGACTGCCGATTGCCAATTGCCAACTGCCAACTGCCGATTGCCGACTGCCAACTGCCGACTGCCAACTGCCGACTGCCAACTGCCGACT
>QMPO01000249.1 GCA_003648625.1 Bacteroidota bacterium | reverse complement strand
ATTATTCATCCTCTTAGTTGTCATTCCTCTTTCTTTTCCTCTTTTATCCCAGGAAAATAAGATGACGAAGATGGAGATTCCGGAGAAATGGGCTGTGGATTTCGACAAGCATAAACTGGAAAGGTTTCATAGTGCTGACTTTTCTGCAAGAATTAAAATATTAAAAAAGCACAAACCCTTATTGTTTGCATTTTCTTCACTTTTTTTAATGTCATCTTAAAACTTCAACAGAATACCCGCTTTAACTTCAAAACGGCTGAAACTTAACTTGTCGGTAATCAAAATGTATTCAGTACCGTTAGCAGTTATTCTGTCGGTTTTGCTTATCAGATATGTTGCGTTCAGTTGCAGAACCGCACTTTTACTTAACTTAATTCCCGGAATTAATCCTATAGCAAAAGCGAAAGGTTTAATTACACCCTCCATAAGCTTATTATCAACATAAACATCGAGGCGGTTAACTAAAATTCCGGGTTGTGCCCTGAGTATGAAATAAATATTACTCTTAGGATCATTAAATCTGACATTTGCATTAAAAGCATAAAAATTAATAATATCGCCATTGGCTTTTTTCGATTTCAGGCCTTCAGCTAAATATACGTTATAGGCTAATCCAAAACCGAGGTTTTTATTAAAATAATAATTCAATGAAAATTCGAAGGGAAGGCCGGGTTTTGTATGATTAACATCAAAGTCGGGGTGATTATAGCCCTTCCAGAAACCCACTCCCAAACTAAATTCTAAATCAAATTCTTTTTCCCTGTGTTTTATGTAGGGAGTGCCATCAGTATTAATATTCTTGTTCAGTTTTTCCACATCAGCAAACGAAATGCCTTTTACGACGTTTATATTGGTTTCATCTTTAATAACACGGCCCCCATAATAGTATTTTATCTTCATAACCGGTCTGTTAATCATTGAAATCTTCATAAGAGGGCGCCAGTTGTCTTTATTTGTCAGTAAACTGATTTTGTTGTAGTCGGTGCCATTGTTATTATGATAATAGTTTATCTCTCTAACTTCCCACTGATTAACTATCTTATTTGGATATTTACCCTTTAGCATATTATGAAGGTAAATATATCCGTTGGTTATGGAGTCGATCAGAACTCTTTTGTAGGTGTGATTGTCAGTAGTTTTGAGACAGCCGTCATTAAAATTATACTGATGAAAATAAAGGTATAAGTTTTCGATAGATTGCATTTTGGCCGGAAGGATGTTTTCGTTATTCTCAAACAATATAGAAATAACATCATCCCGTCGTATTACCAAATTATCACCCGATTCGCTTGTTAACTCTATGTTATCTTGATCGATTTTGTTAATTTGCCCGAATACATCTTCAGGCCTTAGTTCCGTAAGAGATAATGTACCGTTAAGTCCATTCATAAAGACCATTTTTTCGATGGTTCCGCTGCTAATTGTGTCGACAGTATTTGTTTCGGTATTTATAATAATTACCGAATCATTAATAGTTATCAACTTATTGAAAACGAGCGTTCTGTGGGCTTCTTTTAAGATTCTTATCCGGTCGTTATTTTGGGCATGGCTTATTTTGAAGCAAAAGACTAAGAAGGCGAACATGCCTGTTACAATTAATTTTTCAGTACGCATATAATGATGGTTTTATCGTTTTATTTATATACCGTTTATTTGCGCCATTAATTACACTCATGCAAAGCTAAATTATCATTTTTAATAACGCCGCTCTGATATTCTGGTTCATTAATTTTCTTACTCAAGCCTTATTTTCCTTACCCACCGTTGAAGGCACGTTTATTCCTAAAACAACCATGTCCGGCCAGTAGTGAAGCGTAAATTTATGAATTTTAATTATCCGGCATGGGTATTCTTGTGAAAAATTATCTGAACTTTCCGGTGAATAAGATATGCCCGCTTAGTCAGGAAAGGATGCTAAAGCTAAACATCTTCCCTGCCCTCTTTCTTTTCCCGCGATGGCGTCTCCCCCATCCCGAACAGTTTCAGCTCCTGCTGCAGTTTCAGGTTGTATTCTTTCCCAACCCGCTGGCTGACAGGCTGTAAGGCTTTGCGGGCGTCTTCCCTTTCTTTATAGAAGTTTGTTCCGATCTCATAAGCATTCATCAATTGCGCAGGATACGGTTCCAGCATGGCGGTAATATCACTTAACGGACTTCTGCTGCTTAAGTACCTTGAATACAACGAAGGAGTTAATACCACAGGCATCCTTTCGTGTGGTATTTTTAACATGAGTTTGTTTGGCCGCGTGGTGATAATGGCAAATGTGTCAAGCAGTTCCCCGGTTTCTTTATTCAGCCATTTATCCCAGATACCGGCAAAGGCAAAAGGCCGGGTGTGTTCTTTCAGGTACACATTGAACGATCTTTTCTGTTCTTTTTTACCTGTACTTTCGATAAAACTGTCAGCAATCACCAGGCAGCGCTGCGAGCGGATGGCCTTGCGGAAAAACGGTTTGCTGATAATTCCTTTGCCACCTTTGTAATCAGGTGAGTTCTCTTTATTGTGGTCGCCCTCAGCGCGGGCATTGATGATGTATTTCGGTTTGTCGGCCCACGAAGGTGTGAACCCGAAGATAAAACTCTGTAGTTCCCGAGGATTTTCACTGGTAATCACCAGCCCCTTGCTGCCGGGCACTACAATCCTGTTGGTCGAAGGCTCATCCCCTTCCCTTACCCGAACATTGAATTTTTTTTCAATATCTTCGATCTTACTTACGATGGCATATTGTCCACACATTGTTTGTTTGCTGGTTACTTTTTCCTTTTGCCTTCATACTTTTTCCCTTGTCATCTTCAGCCTTGTAGAAGGTTCTTCCATGTTGATTGTTTCCCTTCTGTATAACTCTGATGTTTCGATGCTTACAAATCCAAACACAGAAACTACTTTACCTTTTATTTTGTAGCATCCCGGTCCTCTGAACGGGTGCTTTTCGTTGACTTCCGGAAACTGTACCGTGTCGATCCAGTGGCCGTTCCGGTCGATAAAGGTACCAAAAGTCATTTGTTTTCCGTTGGTGGTGCGTGTTCTTTTTACGTGGATCAGGTAGCCGGTGGTTTCCATCTCTTTTTCAACCATGAACGGAAGCATTCTGGCAGGAACGTCCTGTCCGCCTTCCTGTTTAACAAGCTCGAATGGTGAGGTGCCGACGGGAAACCCCAGCAGCTCTATCTCGTCGTAGGCATTCTCCAGCCGGTGACTGTAGAGGGGCGGAATGGAAAACTTTTTGGGTGTTTCGCGGAACAGGGTGGCCTCAGGTTGCGTCTTTTTCTCTTTGGCCAGCAGGAAGTGGGCGTCCCACATCAGTTCCTTTTTCGGCTTTCCTGTAAAACGGAAGGCATCTGTGCGAATCAGTAACGACAACTGTTCCAGCGAGACGGGTACCCGTTCGAGGAAATCATACAGGCCCCGGAAACTTCCGTTGCGGTCACGTTCGGCCAGCAGGGCGGCGATGGTGTTTGTTGACAGGCTTTTCAGCATGCCCAGCCCCAGGTAAATGGTTTTTCCGCGGATGACCGTCTTTCCTTCGCTTCTGTTCACGCAGGGTGGCTCTACCGTGGCGCCGTGCATGCGGGCTTCGTGGACATACAGCTCGGTGTGGTAAAAACCGCCTCCGTTGTTGATGGTGGCTACCATGTATTCCAGCGGGAAATGGGCTTTGAGAAAGAGCGCCTGGTAGCTCTCCACGGCATACGAGGCCGAATGCCCTTTCGAAAAGGCGTAGTTGGCAAAACTTTCGATCTGTTCCCACACCCGTTTGACCAGGTGTTCCGGATAGTCCCGTTCCCGGCAGTTGGCAAAGAATTTATCCCTTACTTTTCCGAACTCATTGCGCTGTTTGAATTTCCACGACATTCCGCGGCGGAGCACATCTGCTTCGGCCAGCGTCAGCCCGGCAAAATAGTGGGCCACTTTGATCACGTCTTCCTGGTAAACCATTACGCCGTAAGTCTCTTCCAGCAGATTGTAGAGGGTGGGCAACTCGCTACGGGCCGCTTCCCTCCTGCCCTTTTCGCGGTAGCGGAGGATGTATTCGCGCATCATGCCGCTTTTGGCCACCCCCGGCCGGATGATGGAGCTGGCCGCTACCAGGCGGATGTAGTCGTCGGCTTCCAGCTTTTTCAGCAGCATCCGCATGGCCGGCGATTCCACATAAAAGCACCCGATAGTTTTTCCTTGTTTTAGCAACTGCTTTACTTTTTCGTCCTGCTTAAAGCGCTGAATGTCGTGCATGTCAATTTCCTGTCCGCAGTTTTCTTTGATGATGGCTACGGCGTCTTCGATCTTGCTCAGCCCGCGCTGCCCGAGGATGTCGAACTT
>QMPO01000248.1 GCA_003648625.1 Bacteroidota bacterium | reverse complement strand
GGGGGCGCTTATTGCCTACGAGTTTGCACAAAAAACGGGTAAAGAAGCATATATTGCCAATCCGGTAGTCGTTGATGAATTATCAGATGTAGCCCGCATTACCGGTCATCCGTTATTCGAACGACGCTCGATTTTCCATGCTTTGAACCACAAGCACGTGGCGAAAAAATATGCTAAGTCGATGAATAAGAAATATGAAGACCTTAACCTGATTGTGTGCCATATTGGGACAGGAGGAGTTTCGATAGGAGCACACAAAAACGGCCAGGTAGTCGATGTAAATCAGGCATATGACGGAGGTGGGCCTTTCGGTATTACCCGCACAGGTACGCTTCCGATGGGGCAACTGGTGCATATGTGTTTCAGTGGCGAATACACCGAAAAGGAAATCATGGATATGATCACGGTGGATGGTGGATACAAAGCTTATCTGGGTACGGATGATATTAATGAAATCAATAAAATGCTGGCTGAAGGTGATAAAAAAGCCCAGCTGATCTCTTATGCTTTGTCCTATCAGGTATCTAAAGAGATTGCTTCGCATGTGGCCACGCTGGGAGGCAGAGTAGATGCTATTATCCTGACCGGAGTTATTTTCGATAGCCGCCGGTTCCTCGAGAATGTAAAGCGACGTATTGGCAGTATTGCACCCATCGCTTTGTATCCTGTGGTTAATGATATTGGTGCTCTGGCCATGTATGGCTACGAGATATTGAAGGGAGAAGTGGCCATTAAAGAATATGTCTAACTACGGTTTTCTTACCGTATGATTATTTACGATGAAGTATTTATTTCCTTCTAAAAGGTTCCTGCGAAAATTCTTCATCCTCGGGTTTTCCCTGATGTTTTTAACACAATTTGTTGTGTCACAAACTTATTTTTGTGATCTGGAAGACTCGGTCAGGTCAGATATCTGGATCGGGCAGCAAACGATTGATTCAGGGTGGGCTTATTCAGGCAGTTTTATCTCGATAACCGATTCGGTGAATCCATACGGTTTAGGTGTGGAAATGCCTTTCCCGGAAGAAAAAAAAGGAACGAACACCTGGGTTACGGTAAGCGGATGGGTAAAAAGCTCAGCTTCCTTTCCACATGCTTTATTCGTAGTAACGGTCAGAGAATCAGGGAAAGAATATTTCTGGCAGGGAATACAACTGGATACATTGATTACTACGGCAGAGAAGTGGTATAAATTCAACGGAACGTTTAAGCTTCCGGCATCATTAACCCGTACGGGGAAGCTTAAAAGTTATTTATGGAATGCAGGAGGGAAGGATACTGTTGCCATCGACGATCTGGAAATAGATTTTGCAAAGGTGGTCAATCCGTCATTCCTGCCGGATATGGAATTAAGAGATGAAAGAGCAGACGAGAACAATTTCAGCGAGCTGCTGTACATCAATCAGTTTTATTCGCTGTGGCTGGAAGGGAACCCGCAACGACTCGTAGTCTCCGGAAAAGACGGAAAGAAAGTTGTAAAGGCACTGTTTTCGGTTACTGACCTGACTGTAAACGGAAACCGGATAATAGAACAAACGCCCTTTGTCTTAAAATCTACGATAACAAAAAACGGGGGCGCTGAATTATTCTTTATCGCCAGGAACGAATATTCAGTAAAGCATATGACCCTTAAATGTTTTACCGACCAGCCAGAAATAAGTGTTGAGATCACTGAGAAATATCGAAAGGAAATAGTATGCCACAGGTCCGCTTTAGTGCTGGAAAGTGCTCAGCAGGTAACGGAAGTGTTTCGTGCAAGCCGTAAATCAGACACGGCCGTTTTTCAGGATGAGTATTGGCTGGCACAGCAGGGAGTGGCGTTTGGCGAAGATGGACATAGCCTGCTGATATACCATACACCCCAGGTGTCATCGTTGCAACTGAACACGAAAAACAACTGGCTGGCCATTAATCTGGATTATGAAAAAGACCATCCCTTCCTGCATTTTCCGCTTGATAATGATACAACAGATTACAAACAGAACTGGTCGGCAAGCACGTACAGAAAAGGGAATAAGCGGGTGAATTTGCTGAGCATTTATGTCGGTGTTGCTACAGGCTCGCTGCCGCGGTTTATGAAAAATCCGGCAGGTTTTCTGGCAACCTATATATGGACGGAACATGCCGATTTTACTGAAATCAGGACCAACCGGGCAAGCTATTACGGTTCGGAAAAAATCAACAATCCGAAAGATGCTACAGGAGGATTTATTAAATACAATATCCCTGTTACCAAAAGCGTCTTTTATGATAATCCGGACAAAATAACCAACACAGAAATATCCAATGGAGTCTTCACAGGGCAGGAAAGCGCCATACGGACCGATAAAGACTTTCATGATTTCCTGGAACAGATCAGCAGCCGAGACATAGAAATTTGCCTGCACACACCCGAACAGTTTACCACAACCCCGACACGTCTGAAAAAAGCCCTGAAATTTTTCAGGGGGCATTATGGTTCGGTTAGCTGGATCGACCATGGCTACAACAACCACCTGGAGAATAACCGTGAAGATCTGATGTGTGACGGGCTGCTGAAAAGATCTCCTTATTATGCCGCCAGACTGTGGAAAAAGTACGGTGTAAAATATTTCTGGAATGCTTATTACGAAGATTATTTTACGTTTGCCGACTGGAAATTCGACAGCTCCATCGAGCCGTATTATGCTGGTTATGGTGATTTTATGCCCAAACCCGACTACTGGCGTCATCCAACACGATCAGACAACATTATCCACTGGCCTACCTCAACAGTGCTCTATATCAGCAATGACGAAATGTGGGATTACTTTTTCAATGAACAGAACCTGAACGACTTTGTTGCCGACTGGTCGGTGGAAATGAATCATTGTTATCCTGCCTGGGTGAATCCTCAAAAGGGTTTCTGGACGTATGATACGGATTCGGTGATCGTAGCGCAACCGGGGTTTAACAGGACGCTGGAACGGATGGCCAGCCTGTGTGAAAGAAAGGAATTGAACATAACAACCGTAAAGGAATTTATAGACTACCAGCTGAAACTGGAAAACATCGAATATGATGTGCTGTCCGACGGCAGGATCAGAATAACCAATCATAATCGGGAAGATGTTAACGGTTTATCGTTTGCTACGAAAGCAAAAACCATCCTGGTTGACCAGCAAAAGCCTGAACAAAAAATTTACGGCAGCGACCTCATCTTCTGGTTTGATATTAAAGCCGGTGCTTCACGGATTATCAAAATAGTCGACTAAACCATTTTAACTTTCTTATCCCTCTCTGAGAGGTAATACGTCATTGAATATTTTCCTGCACCGGTTTGTACTATAATAATATAAAAAAGCAGGTACAGCAGAATATCAGTGTGGTCAAATACCGGTTCGCTTCCGTGCACGAACAACAGGGCAACGAGCATAACGATGATCAACGGAATGGCGAAAAAACGCGACCAGTATCCCATCAGAATAAAAAGAGAACAATAAAATTCGGCAAAAACTGTCAACGCGAGCGACAACTCCGGCCCCAGACCGATCGGGTCTGGGAAATCGAAATTACCTACAAAAAGCTGCGCCAGTTTTGGGATGCCGTGTGCCAGCATCGAAACCGACACGACCATGCGCATGATCAGCAGGAGCCAGTTAATAACGGGTCCGTAATCATCCGTGCAGCAGGGTCGCGTCACCATCCGGGTAAATTTTAGGTTCCGGCCGGCCCCTCGTATTTGGCACTTCCGAAACCGAGAATAGGATAAAAGATGAAAGGCAGGAATATAAGCCCCACCGTAAACCCTTCATTTTTTCCGAAGCTCTTTGATAACAAGTTAGTAGTCCAAATACCGAAAATTATATTTACCAATGGGATCAGAAAAAGAATAATCCACCATAAAGGTTTCCCAACGATTTCCAATAAAACAATAATGTTGTAAATAGGAATTATAGCAGCCCATCCGGGTTTTCCTGCTTTTTCAAATACTTTCCATAAGGCAACGATAACCAGAATCATTACTACCCAAAAGACAAAAGAATCAAATGGGTTGTAGGAATTTACCATACTAAAACCTTCTTCATACATAAGCGTTGTTTTTAAGGTTAAACTTTTATTTAAAACGATTCATTAAGAATATCTTTAAAGTATTCCAGACTCTCCGGATTAGCCAGTGCATCCCTGTTTTTTACTTCCTGCCCATGGATGATCTTTTTAACAGCGATCTCAACCTTTTTACCATTGATCGTATACGGGATATCAGGAACTTCCATCACGATAGACGGTACATGGCGCGGGCTGCAGCTGTTACGGATGTTGGCCCTGATCAGTTTGATCAGGTTATTATCCAACTGCACACCTTCGTTTAGTTTGACAAATAAAACGACCAGCTCATCATCGTCTTCAAT
>QMPO01000247.1 GCA_003648625.1 Bacteroidota bacterium | reverse complement strand
CATCTTTCTGATCAGGGTCAAAATCAAGTATTCCAGCCTGAATAAGGATGTTTTCATTTACCCTGTCGGTACGCCACGATGCGTAATCGTTCGCTTGCAGCCACGAAACTCCTACAACCGGATAATGCTGGTATGAGGGGTGGCGGAAGTATGTTTGAACCAGGGGTTCGTTGTAAGCCAGTCTGTCGCGCCATACAAGTGTGTCGGGTAATGCTTTTTGAACTACAGAAGGATAGCTTTCACCATAAACACGGTTTAACCAGTAAATATATTCCCGATAGTCGAGGTTACTGACTTCGGTCTGGTCCATATAAAAACTGTTAATGGTTACTTTTCTGGGTATATTGTCCCAGTCGTAAAATGGTGTTTCAGCTGTTGCACCCATCGTATAAGTACCTCCTTCAATAAGAATGAGCCCGGGGCCTGTTAACTGTTCTGTATATTCTGAAACTTCAAACCCGCCGTTGGCCGGATTGTTGTATTCCCATCCGGTTGTCCGTGACCTTTTATTGCTTGTACACGAAGTGCTGAATAAAACAAAAGCAAAAATGCCTAATGATAATATAGCTAACTTGTTGGTTCTAAACATCTTTTAATGTGTTTGTGTTTTTCTGCTTTGTAATAACTAAAACAAAGGTGATTTTATTGCCCTAATGCGTCTTTTTTTATCTTCTTTTAAAATACAAAAACTCCACGAGAACGAGATCTCATGTGCTCCCAAAGCTGCCCCTCCTGTCCTTGAAACTCCCATGTCGTAACTGTAGCCAAAATTAATATTTTTAAATGATAATCCAACCAGAAAAACAACGGCATCGGGATTTTGAAAATTATGACGGAACCAAACTCCTGCAACAACAGGTTTTCTGGTAACATAAAGGCCTCCGTTAATTTGCTGAAAATCACCTTGCCGCATGTATAATATATGGGGTTCTAAAGCAAAATCAGAATTGTTTATATGCCCTAAAGTCCCTCTGCTCAGGTTGATGGCGATACCCCCGTGCACAGTATACCTGAGAAGCAGTTTGTTGGTTGAATTGTCGTAAAATGAAATATCAGGCTGGGTCAGGTGGTCGGCGGCAAATCCAACCATAAACTTATCATAGTAATTCAAAACGGTTCCTGCCGAGAAGTCTATTGTGGAAATGTTCGACTTTTCGGGCGGAGGCTGGCCTGACGGATTAATAGATCCGTCGATCGGATTAATCTGATCAGCGAAAATCAACTTGTCCCAGTCAAGACGCTCCTGATAGTAGGTTCCTTTAACCCCAAAACGAATGAACAAGCCCTGTGTAACCTGTAAATTATACGTGTATAACAAGCTTGCCATAGTGGTGTTCAAGGCGCCATCTCCCTGGCGGTCACTCATCACCAACACTCCGAATCCGCTGTTGATAGATGCTACATTCTGGTCGTAACTAATATTATAAGTAATAAATGCTTTTGTGAGTGAGGGCCATTGGTTCCGGTAGTTTAAGTTGATCCGCGCACATTCGGCAGTTCCGGTCATTGCCGGGTTTAAATAAAGAGGGTTTGCATAAAATTGCGAAAATTCCGGGTCTTGTGCTTTGACAACACTAACTACGGATAATATTCCTGCAAAAAATATAAGACGAAGTAGTTTGTCAGAGAGCATATGGATAAAACAGCAAATTTTCAAACATGCAATATTACAATATTTTATAAATCGAGCCACGTTTACGGAATCATAAATGCACCTGAATAGATGTAAAATAAATTATATGAATCTACGTTATTTATTTAATTCTGTTTCAGAAGCAACAATTATAGATTTAGATTATACAACTCATGCAGCGTTTTAAAGCATCCCTTTTCCTGTTCCTGGCCCTCTTTGTAACAATTGCTGCCCAGGCAGTTCCATACGAATTTAGTGAAGAAATAAATTGGGGGGGTATTCAGAAATTTACTACGGAAGAAGGGGTTGCGGTTTCCCGTTTGACCTTTGACGGAGCATATTATCCATATCTTGAGATTTTGCCGACCTTCGTAAAAGATTACCGCATACATACAAGTAGCGCCGAAGTAAGTTGTGACATCAGGAATGCTGTTTATGTACCGTTGTCAGAAGCTGAACAATTGCTTGTGAACAGTCATGATATAGAAAAATCAACAGAAATAATTCCGCAGTGCCATATTATGGTTGTACGAAAGCAACCGTATGTACAGCTACGGCTGGTGCCTGTGCGATGGAACGAAAAACTGTCAGTATTTGAGAAACTTGTTTCTTTTGATGTAATCATTTTTGTTGACGATCTGCCGGAAGTGGAAGTCAATGGCCCGGAGGAACGGTTTAATTCGGTTTTAGCAGAAGGCTCATGGTTTAAAGTGCGGATTGACAAAAGTGGAATTTTCAAGATAACTTACCAGGAACTGCAGGAAATGGGATTTAATGTTTCAGCCAATCCGCATAAGATTGCCGTTTTTGGAAATGGTGGTGGCATTTTACCCGAAGTGAATAATGCATTCAGGCATGACGATCTGGTACAGAACCCAATTGTTGTTGTCGGGGAAAACGATGGTTCGTTTGATCCGAATGATTATATACTGTTCTATGGCGAAGGCCCTGTAACATGGAAATATAATGGCATTACCAAAACTTTTAATTTTCAGACAAATTATTACGATGATTATTCCTATTACTTTATCACGGTTTTACAGGAAAACGCAAAGAGGATAGAAGTAACAGAACCTCCGGCCGGAAACTACGATTTTCTTGTTGACGATTTTGTAGATTATGCGTTTCATGAGCTGGATGAACGCAATTTGTTCAATACGGGACGGCTCTGGTTTGGCGAAGTTTATGACTCCGATGTGTCAAAAGAATTTGTATTCAGTTTTCCGAATATAATTGCTGAAACAGGATCAGGTTATATGAATTGTTCTTTTGCTTCAAGGGCATTTTCTTCAAATTCATTTGATTTATACGTCAACAATCAGTTAGAGGAAACTTTAACGATGGGGGTTGTTTCATCATCTGATCGTTACCAGTTGGGTAAGCTCAGGAGCACCAGTTTTTCGTTTACCCCCGGAAGTGACCAGTTGATAGTGAAAACGGTATACAGAAGGAATTCGAATAATTCAATTGGTTATCTTGACTATATAGAATTGAATGTAAAGCGGAGATTACTGATGTCAGGAAGCCAGATGATGTTCCGTAAACCTGTTAGCGGACATAATACTGAAATAGCTCGTTACAGGATGAGCAACGCAAATGCAGACCTGATCATTTGGGATATTACCGACCCGGTAAATGCCAAAAGGATACAAACCCAGTTCTCGTCCGGAAAAATGGAATTCAATGCTGTTGCTGATACCATAACCCAGTATATTGCTTTTTATGACGGAGCCGGATTATACCAGGTCGGGTTTGTAGAGGAGGTGGAAAATCAAAACCTTCATGCATTAAAAAACATCGAATTTCTGATCATTGCACATAAAGATTTCATTGAGGAAGCCAACAGGCTGGCTGAATTTCACAGATCCACAGATCAGATGACTACATTTGTAACAGTTCCGGAAAAGATTTATAATGAGTTTTCCTCAGGATCGCAGGATATTACGGCTTTACGCGATTTTGTTAAAATGCTATACGATCATAGTGATCCCGGGCGTGAAATCAAATACCTGCTGTTGTTCGGTGATGCTTCATTCGATTATAAAGACATATTAACCGACAACACCAATTTTGTACCGTGCTGGGAGTCGATTGAGTCAATGAACATCGTTAATTCAATTGCAAGCGACGATTATTTCGGTTATCTGGATAGCGGCGAAGGAGGTAATGGGTCAGGCAGGGTGGATATTGGCATAGGACGTTTCGTGGTCTCTTCCACGGAGCAGGCAACGCTTGCTGTGGATAAAGCAATCCACTATGCTACCAATACAGAAGATGTAATGCAACCATGGCGAAATATGATCACTTTTGTGGCCGATGACGGAGATAATAACATGCACTTACGGCACGCCGAACAATTATCATCTTACATATATGAAAACTATCCAGTATACAATATCGACAAAATATACCTTGATGCATACAAGCAAATAGCTACACCCGGCGGACAAGTTTCGCCGGATATGAATAAAGCCATGAACGACAGAATTGATAAAGGAACTTTGATTTTCAACTACTCCGGACATGGTGGCGAAGCCGGGTTGGGACATGAGAAATTTATGCAAATAGCCGATATTAATTCGTGGACTAATTATAATGAGTTATCCTTATTTATTACAGCTACCTGCGAATTTACACGGTATGATGATCCTACACGTGTATCAGCGGGAGAATTTGTTTTTCTGAACGAAAACGGGGGAGGAATCGCTTTACTGTCAACAACAAGGGCTACGTTCGCCAGTTCAAACCT
>QMPO01000246.1 GCA_003648625.1 Bacteroidota bacterium | reverse complement strand
ATATCAGGGCGACAAAACAAAAGCTGTTTTTTATTATACGGCCGAAGAGCGTGTTGACTTCAGAGAATTGATCAAAAAACTGGCGGAAGCATTTCGTATCAGAATTGAAATGCGGCAGATAGGTGTACGGCAGGAGGCAGCTAAGCTGGGGGGCATAGGTTCCTGTGGCAGAGAGTTGTGTTGCTCTTCATGGATGAGTAGTTTTCAAAGTGTGTCAACAAATTCGGCACGTATTCAGCAACTGTCACTGAACCCGCAGAAACTGGCAGGGCAGTGCGGAAAACTGAAATGTTGCCTGAATTACGAAATCGATAATTATATTGAAACATTGCAGAGTTTTCCTGACAACAGGATCAGGCTGAAAACCAAAAAAGGAAGAGCTTCTTATGTTAAAAGTGATGTGCTTAAAAAAATGATGTGGTATGCCTACGAAGATGACCCGAACAATATTATGGCCATCCCTGTTGATAAAGTGAATGAGATTATTGAGCTGAACAATAAGAAGAAATATCCTGCCGATCTGGAAATGTTTGCACGACAGAAAGAGCAAAAATCGCATGTAGAAGCAGGTGATGTTGACGACCTGGCTCAATATATTTAAACAGAATCGGCAACTTCATACAATATTTTTTCTTTTTTCGCATTCTTATGTCAAAGAGTTAACAATGAACCGGAAAGCTTCAAAATTTGTTTTATTTCTCAGCATGGTATTTGTTCTTTACGCCTGCAATCAGGAGAGCATATATGATGAGCAAATAAAAATTGACCACAGCAGCTGGTATAAAGACGAAGCGGCGAGGTTTGATGTGATCATCAGCGATACGCTGCAGCCCTATGATTTCTATTTGAATATCAGAAATAGCACCGATTACCGTTACAGTAATTTGTATGTTTTTCTAATAACAAAATTCCCGAACAGCAACCTGACAAAGGATACTATTGAATGTATTCTTGCTGACCGCGAGGGCAGATGGCTGGGAAAAGGCTGGGGTGCCGTTAAGGAAAATACTATTCTGCTGAGTGAACGCATGCGCTTCCCGCTGAAAGGAAAATATGAATTTATGATTCAGCATGCCATGCGGGTTGATACCTTGAAAGGTATACGCGATGTAGGTATCAGAATTGTTAAATCGGAGTAAATAATAAAATAAACAATACATGCCTGACAGTTCGTCACATAAGATAAAAGATAACGGAATCGGCAGATACATCGTACGGTTCTGGATGATCGTTTTCGGTATTTATTTACTGGGTATCCTGTTCTTCTTCGGCGTTGCTTCCGGATGGTTCGGGCAAATGCCTTCGTTTGAAGAACTGGAAAATCCACGGCAAAATCTGGCCAGCGAAATTTATTCGGCTGACGGCATTATGCTGGGAACCTATTTTATTGAAAACAGATCCAACGTATCTTATCGCGATATTTCGCCTCATATGATCAATGCGCTTATCGCCATTGAGGATATCAGGTTTGAAGAGCATTCGGGGATTGATGAAAAAGCACTCGTAAGGGTCTTTTACGGAGTCGTTACCGGAAATTTTAAAGGGGGCGGAAGTACAATCACACAACAGCTGGCAAAGAACCTGTTTCCACGTGGTCACCTGAATAAAATACAACTGGTGATCAGAAAGTTTCAGGAATGGGTGACGGCCGTGAAACTGGAAAAATATTATTCGAAGGAAGAAATTATTGCCATGTACTGCAACACGGTAACATTTGGTCACAACACATATGGTATCAAATCGGCAGCCGCTACGTTCTTTGCCAAAACACCCGATTCGCTGAATATTGAAGAATCAGCTCTGATGGCTGCCGTTGTTAATGCTCCTACATGGTACAGCCCCATCCGTAATCCCGAACGGGCGTTAAATCGCAGAAACCTGGTCCTGCAAAAAATGGAAGAGAATGATTTTATAACGGAGCAGGAATATGATTCCATAAGCCAGCTTCCGCTGGGGGTTTCGCATTTCAGTGTACAGGATCACAGAAGAGGTCTGGCCACCTATTTCCGCGAATATCTAAGAAAAGTACTAAAGAGCTGGTGTAAAACTCATTACAAAGCTGACGGCACCCCGTATAACTTATATAAAGACGGTTTAAGAATTCATACAACAATTGATTCGCGGATGCAAAAATATGCCGAAGAGGCTGTACGCGAACACCTGGCAAATGATTTACAACCAAGCTTTTTTAAGCACTGGGAAGGTTATACGAATGCTCCGTTTGTGTTCGACTCGGAAAATCCGAAACAGGAAATTGAAAAGGTGATGATGCAGGCGGTAAAGCGGAGTGAGCGATACCGGAAACTAAAATCAAACGGTGTGGATATGGACTCCATCATGAAAAGTTTCCATACCCCTGTTGACATGCGTGTGTTTAAATGGAGCGGCCCGGTCGATACTATAATGTCACCTATGGATTCTATCAGGTATTATAAGTTTTTCCTCCAGGCCGGTTTGATGGCTATGGAAACCCATACCGGATTTGTCCGTGCCTATGTGGGCGGCATCGACTACGGTTATTTTCAGTTCGATCATGTAACCCAGGGTAAACGACAGGTAGGCTCAACATTCAAGCCCTTTTTATATACACTGGCGATGCAGGAACCTGAATATTCGCCCTGCTACAAAGTGCCCAATATTTCGTACAGTGTCGAACTGGGCGATGGCACCTACTGGACGCCCCGCAACTCAAGCGATGACAGAATTGGGGAAGAAGTAACCCTTAGGTGGGCGCTGGCTAATTCAAATAACTGGATATCAGCCTACCTGATCAGTCGGTTTTCGCCACAATCGGTGGTAAATATGGCGCACCAGATGGGGATTACTTCGGATATTCCTGCCGTTCCGGCCATCGCATTGGGAACCCCTGATATATCGCTTTACGAAATGGTGGGAGCCATGAATACTTTTGCCAACAAAGGCGTTTATGTCGAACCCATATTTGTAACAAAAATTGAAGATAAAAACGGAAACGTTCTCGACAGGTTTGTACCGGAGAAAAGAGAAGCTATGGATGAAGTAACAGCCTATAAAATGATCGAGTTGATGAAGGGTGTTGTGGAAAGTGGCACAAGTATCAGGCTGCGCTATAAATATGGTTTTGACAATCCTGTGGCTGGTAAAACGGGAACAACACAAAATCAATCGGATGGCTGGTTTATGGGTATAACACCCGACCTGACTACGGGTATTTGGGTAGGTGCCGAAGACCGAAGTGTACACTTCAGGTCTATCAGGCTTGGCCAGGGGGCTAATATGGCCTTGCCGATCTGGGCTCTGTTTATGAAAAAAGTGTACAACGATCCTTCACTGGGTATCAGCAAGGGCGATTTTGATAAACCGCTGAAAGATATTTCCATTGAGTTCGACTGCGAAGAGTATGACCGTCGCCATGCCGGAAACGTGGATAATTATTCGGACGAAGAAGAATTTTAATTTACTTGGGGCACCCAGTAGAGAGCCAGCTACTTTTCGTAAAAATGCATATCCCTGATATATTCATAAACTACATCGGGCATCCAGAACCGCATGTCTTTTTTTTCCTTAATCCCTTTCCGGATAAAGCTCGAAGAAATCTCCATCTGTGGTGCAGGAAAAAGGCTTATATGAGGATGATGTTCGTAGTCTCCTAAAACAAATCCCGGCCTGGGATATACATAAAACCTGTACTGTTCCAGCAGTTGCTCATGGTTTTTCCATTTACGCATGGTTGGGAATACATCCGTACCGCAGATAACGATGAAATTTCTGTTTTCATACTTTTCCGTTAGCCAGGTAAGCGTGTCGATGGTGTAAGAGGGTTTCGGCATCTTAAACTCAATGTCAGTTGCGTTCATTTTGGGGTGCTCTTCAACAGCCATGCGCACAAGAGCCAGACGATGATAATCGGCTAAGAGGTTCTTTTTGTCTTTCAGAGGATTCTGCGGAGAGACAACAAACCAGACTTCATCCAGGTCAGTAAATTCGAGCATGTAAGAAGCCAGAATAAGGTGCCCGTTGTGGATCGGGTTGAACGATCCGAAAAATAATCCGGTTTTTTTACTTTTTACCGACATGGTTTTACTTATGGTTTGATCAGTATTTTTCCGTCACTCATATGGCCAAGATACGATTTCAGGCCGCTTACAATGTTATCAGGGGTAACACTTTTGCTTATGTCTGTACGGTAAACACCTTCGATAAACTTATCCTGTAGTTTTTCCGAAATCTCTTCAAAATCGGGTTTGCTCAATTCTTTTTTCCAGTCAATCAGGTTAAAGCCCGAGATGATCTTATTCCTGAAAATAACATCCATCGTGTTGATCTCCGTGGCCGGTTTGTTAGACAGGCCTCCGTAAACTACCAGTTCGGCATCATTGCCCAGTGCATTGAACATAATGCCCGTCAGTTCTCCGCCAACGGCATCAAAAGCCGTTGCCGCATTCAGCT
>QMPO01000245.1 GCA_003648625.1 Bacteroidota bacterium | reverse complement strand
CCACCTTTGAAAAAATGCGTAAATAAAATCAATACATGGAACGTGAAAAAAGAAAATCTGTTTGAGCGCAGCGAGTTATTTTCTTTTAGTGGAATGTATTGATATTTAGCAATTTTTTCAGCAGTGGCGGCATTTTTTGCATCCTTTTTTTTGCTGTAGAAAAAAAGGATGAGCCAGCCCGGCTTGAGGGCGTTACTAAATTATATTTATTTAGGACAGTATTGAAATATGACATAAGATTGGAACGAAATTCAGAATTTTATGTATAAAGAAGGGGTGGTTTTGCTAATTTTGTAAGCTACCTCAGCAAGAAGCATGGAAAAAATGACACCGGAACAGGAACGGCTGGAAATTTTAAGGCGCTACAGACGCCTGATAGAGGTATGGCATACGCGCAAAACTGTTGAAGACAGATGGATGGTGCGTAAGGCGTTCCGCTTGGCAGCAGATGCCCACAGAGATATGCGCAGAAAGACCGGGGAGGCATTTATTTTTCATCCAATTGAGGTAGCTACTATTGCTGCCGGAGAGATCGGTCTTGGGCGCACATCAATTATTTCCGCTCTGCTGCATGATACTGTTGAAGACACCACCGTAAAACTGGAAGACATAAGCCGGATGTTTGGAACGGATGTGGCAAAAATTATTGACGGACTGACAAAAATTGATGTAATTTCAGATAAGTCGTCAACTGCACAGGCGGAAACATTAAAGAAAATACTGTTTACGCTTACCGATGATGTCCGGGTGATATTGATCAAATTAGCTGACCGTCTGCATAATCTGCGCACCATGGATGTGATGCCCAGAGAAAAGCAACTGAAAGTGGCTTCCGAAACCTTCTTCCTCTATTCGCCGCTGGCGCACAGGCTTGGTTTGTATGCTATTAAAACCGAGCTGGAAGAGTTGTCGTTCAAGTATTCGCAGCCCCAGATATGGAAAGACATAAAAGAAAAGATTGATGGCACCGAAGAAATACGGCAAAGGATCTTTTCAAATTTTGTTCCGCCTGTTGAAAAAGAACTTGAAAAACTCAAGTTAAAGTTTGATATCCGTTACCATGTAAAGTCGGCCTATTCCATCTGGCAAAAAATGCAGGAAGACCAGATGCCTTTCGAAGAAATATACAATACATTCTCGGTCGAGGTGATTGTAGACAGTGATCAGGAAAAAGAGAAGCTCGAATGCTGGGCTGCCTATTCGGTAATAACCGGGGTTTACACACCGAATAATAAAAAGTTGCGCGACTGGATAAGTACACCAAAAGCCAATGGTTATGAAGCAATCCACACAACGGTAATGTGCCCTGACGGCCACTGGGTTGATGTGCATATTCGAAGCAAACGGATGGACGATATAGCTATGAAAGGTTATGCTGCCCACTGGAAATACAAAGACCAGGAAAAGCTGGATGCAGGATTAGACAAGTGGTTGAAACGGACAAGGGAATTATTGAAAGAAAGCGAGGAAGAAACAATAGATTTTATTAACGACTTCAAAAAGAATCTGTTTGAAGAAGAGATTGTAGTGTTTACGCCCAAGGGGGATATGATTACGATGCCGGCAGGAGCTACCGTTCTTGATTTTGCTTATGCTATCCATACCGAACTCGGAAATCACTGCATCGGAGCAAATGTTAACCACAAACTCGTTCCGATTGACTATCAGTTGAAATCGGGAGATCAGGTTCAGATCATTGATTCGAAAGTGCAAATACCCAACGAAGACTGGTTTGACTATGTGCGTACGGCAAGGGCTAAAACCCGGATAAAAGTGGCTATTAAACATGAACGCAAAAAGTACCGGAGCGAAGGAAAAGAGAAACTCAAAAAATACCTGGATCAATTAAAGCTTGACAACTCAAAAGCAATTGTTGCGAAACTGGTCAGGGCCAGTAATTTAAAAGGATCTGTAGACCTTTACTATTATATTGCTCTTAATAAAATCACCATCAAGAATATTAAAGAAATTCTGGTGCCCCATGAAAGTCTTGCCAGCTGGGTAAGAAATATCCGCTTGCCTTTTGTGAAACCGAAAATACAGGTACTTGGAGGTGATGGCCTGCTGACAAGCGAAGACGAATCACTTGTTGTATCACAGGCGAAAAAGGAGGTGAATAAAAATGGTGAGTTTACCGAACTGGATTATTCCGTTTCAAAGTGTTGCAACCCGATTCCCGGCGATGATGTTATCGGATTGATTTTTCCTAACGAGCCGATACGCATACACAAAACAGACTGTGAAAATGCAATCAAATTGATGTCGCAATACGGAAAAAACATTGTTAAAGCTAAATGGAAACAACAGGAGGGAATCACCTTTTTAGCCGGTTTGAGCATTCAGGCGGTAGATAATATCGGGTTGGCACAAAAAATAACGTCCATCATCTCCAATGATTTTAACGTCAGTATCAGGTCGCTTAATTTACTGAACAGTAAAGGGTTGGTAAATATGGATATTACTATTTATATCAACAGTACCGAAAAACTAAAGAAACTCATTCAGCATTTGAAAAAGATCAAGGAAGTAATAAAGGTAAGCCGGCTGGATAAAATAAGCTGATCAATTTAAACTTTGTTTATATTTAAACCATTTAAAAATAAAAAAATAGTATTTTTGCGTGACTAAAGGCGTCACACATGAAGTCAAACGATAAGAAAAGTACTTTTGAGTCTGTAAAAAAGATATTTACCGAATACCTCGAATCCAGAGGGCATCGTAAAACACCCGAACGCTATACTATACTAAAGGAGATTTATGCAACTGACGGACATTTTGATATAGAGACACTCTACATCAGAATGAAGAATAACAAGTATCGTGTAAGCCGGGCCACTTTATACAATACCATCGAGTTATTGCTGGATTGTAATCTTGTAACGAAGCATCAGTTCGGAAATAACTGCGCCCAGTTTGAGAGGTCGTTTAAATTCAAACAACACGACCATTTTGTCTGTCTCGAAGATGGTAAAGTGCTTGAGTTTTGTGATCCGCGTCTGCAGGAGATTCAGAAATCAGTGGAGGATTTGCTGGGGGTAAAAGTAGCCTATCATTCACTTACGTTTTATGGAAAATGTAATGAAGACGACAGTCCGGAAAGCAAATAGACGTTAGTAAATATTCATAACATTTCTGATAGCAACACAACTATTTTCTTACATTTGTTTTGTAACATTCGGCCTTTTTAATAAGGTTTATCAAGTTAATTTCTATGGTAAAAGTTGATGTACTACTTGGCCTTCAGTGGGGAGACGAAGGCAAAGGGAAAATTGTGGATGTGCTCACTCCAAAGTATGATATCATAGCACGATTCCAGGGCGGGCCTAATGCAGGCCATACAATTGAGTTTGACGGCAAGAAATTTGTTTTACACACCATCCCTTCCGGCATTTTTAACGAAAAAACAATCAATGTGATTGGCAACGGTGTGATTATTGATCCGTTCGTGCTCAAAAAAGAACTTGCCCAGTTGAATAAGGGAGGAATCCAGGTTCATGAAAACCTGGTTATTTCCCGTAAGGCTCATATTATTTTGCCCACGCACAGACTGCTTGATGCTGTCTCGGAGCAGGCCAAAGGTAAAAACAAGATCGGGTCAACACTGAAAGGCATCAGTCCTGCCTATACGGATAAAATAAGCCGGAACGGTATGAGAATAGGAGATTTGGAAAGCAGCGAATTTGAGAAAAGATATCAGCTGGCAAGAGAACGGCACATGCGAATGATCGACCAGTTTGGTATTGATTACAGCGAAATGACATTTGATGGTTTAACGTTTCCCGAATATGAAAAAAACTGGCTTGAATCGCTGGATATTTTGCGTTTGCTGAAGAAAGTGAACAGCGAATATTATCTGAACAATGCCTTACGCAATGGTAAAAAAATACTGGCAGAAGGAGCCCAGGGGACTTTGCTGGATATTGATTTTGGTTCATACCCGTTTGTCACTTCATCGAATACGATTACTGCCGGGGTGTGTAGTGGTTTAGGCGTAGCACCTGCTAATGTGGGTAGTGTTTTCGGTATTTTTAAAGCCTATTGCACACGTGTAGGGAGTGGTCCGTTCCCTACGGAATTAATGGACAATGACGGAGAATCGCTGCGCAAAGTAGGTAATGAGTTTGGATCAACAACCGGAAGGCCGAGAAGGTGTGGCTGGCTTGACCTCCCTGCTTTGAAATATGCCGTGATGCTGAATGGAGTGACCGAGTTGATGATGATGAAAGCCGATGTGCTGAATGGCTTTTCTGCAGTAAAAGTTGCCGTTAAATACAAATATAATGATCTGCTTACCGAGGAGATACCTTTTGAATCGGTTTCGCTGGATATAGAACCGGTGTACGAAACTTTGAAAGGGTGGAACCGTGAACTGGAAATAGTTGAGCATTATACCGACCTGCCTGTCGAATTAACGGATTATGTGTCTTTTATCGAAAAAAAT
>QMPO01000244.1 GCA_003648625.1 Bacteroidota bacterium | reverse complement strand
GATAAAACCGGTAGCGAGTTGTTCTCCAGTAAGTCGGTTAAAAACTCCATAGGGTTTTAGAGTGTGTCGATAGTTCGGATGATCTTTTTTTTCAATTTGTCAGGATTTGAACGGGCATACATAAACGCATCTGTTGTCAGGTCTTTCTTTTCACCGTCTTTCACAAATAACAGCGTTTGTCCTGAAACATGAAGTTCGTCAGCAAGCTGTTCGTTGACACGCTCGTCAAGATTGAGCGCTTTAAAAGACAGCATTCCTTCTTTCATCCGTTCAGGATAAGTTTCCTTAAGTATTGTTCGGGTTACAGACTCCACTGTCCTGCATGTTGTACAGCGCGATGTAAAGTGAAAATAATACACCTCGATTTTGTCGGTGGGGTTAAGGGTTTCATTCTGTTCAACCTTAGCAGTCTGAGCCTGGATAGTAAACCCCGCTGCCGTTAACATAATTGTTATAACAAAGAAATAAACAGTCTTCATTTTATTCAGTTTTAATTGGTTAATAGTTTTCTCAGTTCATTTTTACTCGGAATCCGCCCACTCGATACCACTTTCTCGTTCACTACCAAAGCAGGGGTATGCATCACACCATACGCCATTATTTTCATAATATCTTCTTCTTTACTGATCGTTGCATCGATTCCTAACTCGTCAACAGTGTCGCGAGTGGCTTTTTCCAATGTTCTGCAATTAGGACACCCTGTTCCTAGAATTTTGATTTCCATAGCAATAATTATTTATGTTCGTTATTCGTAAAACTACGAACAAAGATAAACGAAAATTATCTCAATTTCCAAAGGAGTCACAAAAAATAGTTGCATTGCTTTTTAATTTTTCCGTACTTTTCGCTTAAAATGTTCCGTAATGAATAAATCGTGGATTATCCTTTTTTCATTTCTTGTTTCCTGTGTGCAACCTGGGGGACAAAATAGTAGTAAAGAAGACATTGGTCCCGCTTCAAAAAAATCTTACACATTTCTTTCAGGAGTTGTTCAAAAAGATATCTCTTGTAAAGTTGACTCAACATACAGTTATGCTTTGTACCTGCCTTCAACTTATGCCGATTCTAGTAAATTGAACTATAGTTTTCCAGTCATTTTCTTTTTCGATGCGCACAGAAGGGGAGTTCTTCCCGTTAAAAAGTATGCTCCGCTTGCCGAAAAGTTTGGGTTTATACTAGTCGGGTCCAACAACTCGATGAACGGACAAACGCAGGGTGAATCGGATCGGATTGTTTCAGTATTGTTCGATGAAGTGCGGCAACGCTACCGTGTAGATGATAAACGGCTGGTTGTTTCCGGATTTTCCGGAGGGGCCCGGGTTGCAGCGGGTATTGCATTGTTCCGCAAAGAGCCGGTGGCGGGTGTTATCGGATGTGCGGCCGGATTCCCGCCCATCAGCCTGGGATACAATACACAATTCAATTACCTGGCAATTGTTGGAAATAAAGACTTTAATTACCTTGAACTGAAAGAGCTGGACAGGACACTAAACCAGATGCCTATATCGCATTGTCTGTTAGTGTACGACGGCAAACACGACTGGCCGCTGAAACAAGTGATGCAGGAAGGCTTTCAATACATGCTTTTCGATGCCATGAGAAAAGATTTATTGCTGAAAGATAAAAAGCTGATCGAAGAATTTCAGAAGAGAAACGACAGTCTTCTGGTAACTGTTTCGGGAAATGTGGTACAGGAGGTTGCTGTTTACAGAAAGATGGTGAGCTTTCTGTATGACCTTATTCCTGTGGAAAGATATCGAAATAAGCTGGATAAACTGACACAGACAAAGACATACATAAAGTGGCAACAGGAAGAGGAGAGGCAGGAACTATTCGAGCGAAATCAGCAACAAAAATATGCAGCAGCGATAGGATCAAAGAATTTAAGCTGGTGGTTACAGGAAATAGAAGATTTGTATAAAAAACCGGAGGATCCGGTAAGCCTGAGATTGCAGAATTACCTGAGCCTGGTTTCGTATATGTATGCCAGCGGAACACTGAAAAATAACCAGTTCAAGGAAGCGGAGAAATATTTAACGATTTACAAAAAGGTTGACCCTGATAATCCGGAAGTGTATTATTTAAAAGCAGTATTACTCACCAGAACCGGTAAGGCGGAATTGGCACTTGCTCAATTGCAGGTAGCTGCTGATAAGGGATTTAATGAGTACGAACGCATGCAAAACAGCAAAGACTTTAACGGTTTTCAGGATAATGAAGTTTTTGAGAGAATCCTTTTGCAAATCCGTGACAAAAGTGAGCAATAGCCATTCGTTTGGATTTGTAGCGAGGTAAAACTTCTAATGAAAAAACAGTTGAAATTGGATTACCGTTCTGTTTTGCCATTGCCCGGCGACCCCTTGAAAACCACTTTCGAGGCTGAGCATGATTTTGTATTTCCTGAATAAATAATTGTAACCGACAATATACCAGGGACTGTTTACAGGAAAGCTATCCTGGTTTGTATATTCGTCAAATACAAAATAGGCGTGGTTTTTTGGGTTGAATTTTACCGTGGTCAAAACATAATATCCGCTGGCCGTGGTGGTATCCAGAAGGGCATAAAGATATTCGGCCTGAATATCCACAACTTTACTGTTGAAAATACTATAAACATTAAACCGAAAATCACTGCCCGAATAACTGAGTGTGTCGGGTAAGATGCCATGAAAAACAATGTCTTCGGCTTTGCGGTACATTACCGAGTAACCAAACTTAAGCGAACTTTTCTTTATCGGAATGCGATAGGACAGGTTTTGTGTAAGCAAATATCCCGAGTTGTTGAAACGGTAGTCTTTGATGCCATAACCGTTGAACAGGCCAATGTTAAATTCCAGCTTCTTGTTCATTGCCCGTAGATTATATTGCAGGCCGATATCCCTTGCTCCTAACGTACCATCTGGGACGAGCAGTGTAATTGCCCTCGACCTTTCGCTACTTGGAATCAAATAGTCGGGTTGAAACCGTTGCAAGGCGTATTGCGGGATAAATTGCCCGAAACGGATACTCGAGTTTTTCCAGCTGTATTGTCCGTAAACATCTTGTAAAAAGAATCTCTCATTCTGAATGGACATAAAAATGGCCTGCACTTTAAACGACCAGTGTTTGGAAAAACCGGGAGGCGATTTGAACCAGAATTTCAAGCGGCGTACCGAAAAGTTGTTGTAGCTGTCAAAATCTGTGGCAAACCTGAGCTGTGTGTAAGCATGCCATTCAAGGCTTTTTAGAGCTGATGTTTCCTGTGCCTGAACGGAAGAAGCAACCAACAAAATAATCAGGAAAGCTATATTTTGCCACTTCGTTTTCATTGCATTTTGAATATGTCAGCCGAAACTGTGCTGTGGTTCAAAGAAATATTGTTTGCTGCTGAAGGCGATAGCATGGAAGTTTCATCCCCGCTATTGGCCGGAGGCCTGTTTTCTTTCTGCTTTGGCTGATAGGTCAGTGCTCCGTAAGTCATCTTGGCAGCAATCAGCAGCAGCACAATAGCGTAAATGATTTTTACCTGTTTCGATTTGGCTTTTTGGGTCATGTAGCGCCCTCCCAACTGCGACCCAATGATGACGGCGATAACTACGATTCCTGTTAACAACCAGTTCGTTTCACCGGAGACCATGTGCCCGAGATAACCTGAAAAGGATGAAAATGTTACTACGAAAGCGGTGGTTGCTGCGGCTTCTTTGGTTTTATAACCCATCATCATCAGAATAGGCGCGATGATGAACCCGCCACCAAGTCCAAGCATACCACCCGTAAATCCGGCAAATGCCCCGACAAAAAACCCGATCAGGCTTCTTTTTCCGAGGGGCATCATGTTTTCGGGTTCCGCTTTTTTGGCTGACCAGATCATCCGGACCGCAGCCGCAACCACCATAATGGCAAATAAAATCTTCAGCGTTTGAACAGGAACCTGGTCGCTGGTCATGGCACCGAGTGGGGCTGCAATCAATGCGGTTACGGCCATCACCATTCCCCCTTTCCAGTCCACCAGCTTTTTACGGGCAAAAGGGATGAGCACCAGCAAAGTATTCAGTCCGTTGAGCAGCAAGCCCAGGGGAATGGCCACTTTGACCATGTCGAAACCCGCCCAGTTCAATACCGGGACATAAACCATTCCGCCTCCCAGACCCAGCATGGCAAAGATGAATGAGGCGATGGCAATGATGAAAAATACGATAGCATATAACATGATTTCAATTTATTTGCAATGATTTATGTCCCGGAACCTGTGCAGTTGAACTTACTTATTTCACTTTCGGTAAAAACATTTCATCTGTATGAAAACCCGAACAGGGGATACAAACTTTTTTTCCATCTTTAATTCTCAGGTATCTTTCAAACACATATTCACCACAAACTTCGCATTTGTCTTTGGCGAAACTGCCTTTTACCGGTTTGTATTCAAAATCGGGGAGCATGGTCACTTTGAACAGTTCTTCGTTAGTAGCGTTTAATACTTTGTCAATGATGTCGGCACGT
>QMPO01000243.1 GCA_003648625.1 Bacteroidota bacterium | reverse complement strand
TGGGTTATGTAAAGGGAGGTATGATCACTTTTTCGGAGTTTCCGATGGCCGAAGCAACACGTTATGCCTATCCGCTGATCGCCGCGTGGCCCGACAAGCTTTTTCTGCTCGACCGCTGCTTTATACTCACTCGTTTTCCCCTGGCATCAGGTAAAGATTTTGTTGTTATGAACACACATAATTCGGCCTATGTTTACGACAGCGCGTTGAGGATCAAAGAACTGAATATTATCAAAGAAAAGATGCTGGAAGAATATGCCAAGGGAAATTTTGTGGTTGCCGGTGGCGACTGGAATGCCAACCCGCCTCATTTTATGCCTTCGGGGAATTACAACGGACATCGTTTTGTTCCTTCACAGGTAAAAATGAATGACAACACTTTTCCCGAAGACTGGACCTGGGCTTACGATGCTTCGGCACCAACGAACAGGCAAAATTATCAGGCATTTGTAAAAGGGGAGAACGGAACAACCATACTGGATTATTTTATTTTGTCGCCAAATATTGAGCTCTTACAGGTACAGACCATCGACCTGAATTTTGAAAACAGCGACCACAACCCTGTGTTTATGAAAATTGCTTTGAAAGAGTAAACAATGCCTGCAGAATCGGTGATTACAGTAGTTTCTGCTGTACACGCCACCATCTGTCAGGGATCTGCCGCTCCAGAGCCGCCTTATAATCTTTATACGAGCAGGGCACAAACTGGTGGCGTTTGTATTTTTTATGTACGTTGTTCTTTATGGTAACCTGCATCCACCAGCGGTCGGTTTTTTTGCTTTTCAAAAATATCAGTTCGTCATCAAATTCATCCACCTTGACATAAAACTTCAGGTAGTTGTCCAGCTTATCTTTGTTGTCTTCGGGAAAATCATTCTTCCGGTTCATAAAGCCATCGATAAAGTACCAGATCATCTGCGCCACCAGGTGAGCTGTTTGTCCCTGGCGGTCGTGTTCCGGGTTAAATTCGTAGAATCCGATGCTGCTCAGCTTGTCGCTGATGCCTGCATAACGGCATATCCGGCATACTTCTTCACCATAAAACCCATTTGGTCCTGCATAGAAATTGCCCGGAGCATCCGACGCCCTGATGGCCGAAACATCTACGCTCAGTATATCGGCATTTCTGATCATGGGCTCCGTCTCTTCCATGTCGTCATTTACCATCCCAAGCCGGTGCACATCGAACAAAAGATTACGCATCAGGCCAACCGCGTCTTTATCCACATAATACGTCTGATACCCTACGTTGGTATAGTTAAACAGAAAATTAGGCTGATGCAGAATGATCCGGCTCAAATAAGATCTTGAATTCAGTTCATTTTCGTTATTTCCCAGGTCAAACATCGGGTCGATAGCTGCGATGTTAATGACCCTTCCGATATCTTCATAAGCCAGGTAATTGGCATAGGTAAGATCCTGACTGCCTCCGATGATAATAGGAATTATATTATTCGCCAGCAGGTAAGCTATAGCTTCTTTAGCCGCAAAGTATGTATCGTCAACCGAATGCCCTCTTTTGATATTTCCCAGGTCGGCCATTGCCGGTTCATTCCAATGTGAAAACAGGTTGTAAAAATACCGGCGGACATAGTCGGGACCCCGGGCACAACCTTTATTCATCAACGAAGCCCGGTCTTCGTTTATGCCGACAAGAGCCAGCTTAACATAGTCAAGATCGGGGAAACTGCCTTCTTCTTTGTGTGCTTTTATGACTTCGGAAATACACTTATGGCCGGTAGGTGATGAAAATTCAAAAACCTCGGGACTTACCGGATCGAAATACAGACTTATATCCATTAATGCTGTTCTAGTTTTTCGGAACGAAACTAATGAATTATGCGGTTACTTTTTCTTTCTGTAATATCTTTTCTTCGGTGTGTTTTTAGGATCTTTGGCAATAGCATAACAATCTTCCAGTGTCAGTTGCTGAGGATCATAGTCTTTCGGGATCTTATAATTTTTCTTTTCGATCACCAGGTAAGGGCCGTAACGGCCCTGCAGCACCTGCACCGAT
The DNA here is from genome assembly GCA_003648625.1 of Bacteroidota bacterium. GTDB lineage: Bacteria > Bacteroidota > Bacteroidia > Bacteroidales > F082 > UBA4459. The sequence goes on along the minus strand of QMPO01000243.1, from coordinate 2,468 downwards.
TTGTCTTCCGAAAACTCTTTGATGATCTTTTTCTGGTCGCCCTGCCGTTTTTCTTCAATCAGTTCAATAGCTCTTTTCAGTTCGATCTGTTCCGGATCATCTTCCTTTTTCAGCGAATAGAATTTGCCTTTATGTTTTACGTACGGGCCAAAACGGCCAATGGCTACGGTGACTTCCTCCTCTTCGTAAACTCCCAGCGTTCTCGGGTAAGCAAACAGTTTCAAAGCTTCTTCCAGGGTAATTGTTTCAACTCCCTGGTCTTTGCGCAGGCCGGCAAATTTCGGCTTTTCCTCCGTATCCGAGTCGCCAATCTGTACCATTGGGCCAAAGCGGCCGATTTTTACATATACGTTTTTTCCTGATTCCGGATCAACGCCCAGCAGTCGTTCCCCACTGAACCGTCCGGCGTTTTCCAGTGTATTCTGAATTTTGTCATGGAACGGTCCGTAGAAATTTTTAATCATTTCGTTCCACGCTTTCTTTCCCATGGCTATCTCATCAAACTCCTTCTCCACATTTGCCGTGAAGTTATAATCGATGATATCATTAAAGTATTCCATCAGAAATTTATTGACAATGGTTCCGATATCCGTTGGGAATAATTTGGCTTTGTCCGTACCGATATTTTCACTCACTTTTGTCTCCGCAAGTGTGCTGTTTTTCAACGATAATAAATTTATCTGACGTTTTCCCTGATCGCGGCTCTCCTTAACGATATATTCTCTTTTCTGGATAGTAGAAATGGTAGGGGCATAAGTTGACGGCCTCCCGATTCCCAGTTCTTCCATCTTTTTAACAAGGCTGGCTTCGGTGTATCTGGGTAACGGTTTTGTGTACCGTTCGCGGGCGCGCATTTCGAGGAAATCGAGTGTTTCACCTTCTTTTACGGCCGGAAGCATACCCGGTGTATCTCCGTTTTCCTCGTCAGAGCTTTCCATATACACTTTTAAGAACCCATCGAACTTAATTACTTCACCACTGACCAGAAATTTCTCTTTGGCTTTGGATGAGCTTATTTTTATGTTGGTTTTTTCCAATACGGCATCACTCATTTGTGAGGCTATTGTCCGTTTCCAGATAAGCTCATATAAACGCCTCTGATCTGAAGAGCCTTCAATTGTACTGTTTTTAATGTAGGTAGGCCTGATGGCTTCGTGTGCCTCCTGGGCGCCTTTTATTTTAGTTTTATATTTTCGTGTCTTTACATATCCTTCACCGAACTGCTTAATAATCTCTTCTTTAGCCATTGATATTGCCAGGTTCGATAAGTTTACCGAGTCAGTTCGCATGTAGGTGATCTTTCCCGATTCATATAACTGCTGGGCAATGCGCATGGTGTTGGCTACAGAAAAACCAAGTTTCCGCGATGCTTCCTGCTGCAGGGTGGACGTTGTAAAAGGAGCTGCCGGTGATTTTTTTCCGGGTTTTTTCTCTATGGCCACCACTTTATATGCGGCATCTTTATGGTCTTCAAGAAAACCTTTTGCTTCGTCAAACCGTGCAAAACGTTTAGGATATTCGGCAGTAAACACACCATTTTCCCTTCCGGAAGGTTTCAAATCAACTACGATCCTGTACGCCGAAGTGCTTTCAAAATTCTTTATTTCTTCTTCACGCTCCACGATAAGCCTTACGGCAACCGACTGGACCCGTCCGGCGGAAAGAGCCGGTTTTACCTTCTTCCACAACAAAGGAGAAAGTTCATAACCTACCAAACGATCAAGTACCCTGCGGGCCTGCTGTGCCGAAACCAGATTTTTGTCGATCTCACGCGGCGATTTAATCGCTTCGGAAATGGCATTTTTGGTGATTTCGTGAAATACAATACGTTTCGTATGCTCATCTTCCAAATCGAGTGCTTTGAACAGGTGCCAGGAGATCGCTTCCCCTTCACGGTCTTCATCAGAAGCAAGCCATACGGTCTCCGATTCTTTGGCGATTTTTTTCAGTTCCTTGACGATTTTCTTCTTGTCAGGACTTATTTCGTACTGAGGCTGGAAATCGTTGTCGGTATCAACACTGATTTTGTTTTTATTTAAATCCATTACGTGTCCGAAACTCGAACGAACAATAAAATCTCCTCCTAAAAATCCTTCAATTGTCTTTGCTTTTGCAGGTGACTCAACGATTACCAAGTTTTTAGCCATTGTCTTTATATTTAAATTTCAGCAGTTTTTAAGGCGCAGCAAAAGTAATATATTTCCTGAACTCGGGAAAAAAGGGCATTTTTTATGAAAAATAAAACAGGATAACCATTCTGAATATTTTTCGTATACACACCCGTGTGGTAATAAAAAATACCCGTTTTAAGCGCACTCTATTGTACAACTGTTGTATGATGGACATAATAAAAAAGGACTAAATTTGCATTAAATCGCAGTACAAGCTTAAGATTCAATCTATGAAAAAGAACCTGCAGTCTCATCTCATCACGCTTATCTGGCTGGCACTGATCATCTCTGTGGTGT
>QMPO01000242.1 GCA_003648625.1 Bacteroidota bacterium | reverse complement strand
GAACTGGTAATGTCCTCCTCCTACGGTCCCGGCCGCTACGATGCCGATTATGAGGGAAAAGGGAGAGACTACCCCGCCGGCTACGTCCGCTGGACAGAAAACCGCAACATGCAGAGTATTACCGACCTGCTGGCAGCGGGCAAGCTCGACATCTCCGGCCTCATCACCCACCGCTACAAGCTGGAAGAAGCGGAAAAAGCCTACAACCTGATCCACAACAAAACAGAGCCGTTTACGGGTATTTTACTGCAATACGATACAGAAAAAGAGCTCCGGAAATCGGTGGTACTGCACAGCAATCCTGTTTCCGAAAAAGAGGTGAATGCGGGCCTGATCGGCGCCGGATCTTTTGCCCAGGGAACGCTGCTGCCGCAGATGAAGGGGCAGTGCAACTTTGTAGGCATCGCCACCGCCAGAGGAAATACCGCCCGCTACGTAGCAGACAAATACGGCTTCTCATTTTGCGGAGCGACAGCTGAAGAGGTGCTGCAGAGCGATCAGGTGAATACGGTTTTCGTCCTCACCCGCCATGACAAGCATGCCGCCTATGTGCTGGAGGCCATCAAACATAACAAGCATGTGTTTGTCGAGAAACCGCTGGCCATGAGCGAAGAAGAGCTGGAGCAGATAAAAACAGCCTATGCCAAAGCGGTGGAAAGCGGCGAAGCCCGGCATCTGATGACAGGTTTTAACAGAAGGTTTGCCCCGGCAGTGCAGAAGATAAAATCCCTGTTCGAAGACAGTCAGCCCAAAAGCATCCACATGCGCATCAACGCAGGTCAACTCCCGCCAGACCACTGGGTCAACGATCCCGAAACGGGTGGCGGGCGCATCATCGGCGAAGCCTGCCACTTCATCGACCTGGCGATGTTCCTCGCCGGAGCGGAGATCACAGCCGTTACGGCAGCAGCCATGGAGGCAGCCGGAGAAACCGACAATACAGTGGTCGTCAACCTGGAGTTTGGTAACGGCAGCGTGGCAGCCATCAGTTACTTCTCCAACGGCAGCAAAAAATTGCCCAAAGAACACATCGAAGTGTTCTGCGGCGGCACGGTAGCTCAAATCAACGACTTCAAAACCCTGACCATCTACGGCAACAAAAAACAGCAGCTGAAATACAAAGGACAGGACAAAGGCCACGGCGAAGAAATCCGGCAGTTCTTCGGCAGCATTACGCAAGGCGCCCCCTGCCCCATCCCGTTTAACGAAAGCTACCTCACCACCCTCGCCACCCTGAAAGTGGTGCAAAGCCTGAAAGAGAGGAGACGGGTGGAAATGAAGTAAACTGTCACGCGCAACATCTGCGCGCCAGTTTAGTCAATACAGCCCCTGGCGTTGGACAAGATTGCTTCGCCTGCGGCTCGCAAATCACATGTTACATAACTTAATTAGAGGAAATTGTACGACATTAAATCAACATGTAAAACACGTAATTTGCGAGGCTACGAAGTAGCCGAAGCAATCTTGAACAACTTTCTCGTAATTGAATTTAACTCTCGTCCTCGTTTGCAACCTTAATTCTCGTCCTCGTCTGTGACGAGGATGCTCTCTAACTGCATTTGCAATGCCATCAAAAAAAACAGCGTCTCTGCGCCTCTGCGTCTCTGCGTGAAAAAAACCTTTGAGCTCCTTTGTGAAAAACCTTAGTGTCCTTTGTGGTAAAAAAAACAGCGTCTCTGCGCCTCTGCGTGCAACCAAACAGCGTCTCTGCGTCTCTGCGTGCAACCAAACAGCGCCTCTGCGTGAAACAACATGATCCAGCAAGCCTTCAACAAACTAGAAACCTACATCCGTAAGGAAAACTACCGTGGCTACGACCCTTACGACACCCTCAACTCGTGGAAACCCTTCCACTGGTTCGGGAAATGGGGTCCTGTGCTCGCCATCCAGCTGCAGAAACGGAACCCGGTCAACCTGCGCCCGCTGCTGGGCATCAAAAAAGAAATCAACCCCAAAGCCTTCGGGCTCTTCCTGCAGGCCTATTCCCTGCTGTACGCCAAAACGGGAAAACAGGAACACCTCGATCAGGCACGCTACTTCTACGAATGGCTGAGAGACAACCCCTCGAAAGGCCACTGCGGCAAAGGCTGGGGCTACAACTTCCCCTGGGCCAGCCGCGAGAAATACCTCAAAAAACACGTCCCTTCGGCTGTTGTCACGGGATTCGTTGCCCGCGGACTGTACGCATTTTACCAGGTCACGAAAGAAAAAGAAGTCTTCGACCTGCTGAAAGAAGCCTCCGACTTCGTACTCACCGAGCTGCCTGTCACCAGCTTCGACGAAGGCGTCTGCTTCAGCTACACCCCCGTCGCCACCGACCTGTGCTACAACGCCAGTCTGTTGGCCGCCGAAACACTGGCACGGGTATATGCCATTGCGCCGGATAAAGAACTGAAAAAGATCGCCACCCATGCCGTCAACTGGGTCGTGTCGCGACAGAAAGACGACGGCCGCTGGAACTACAGCGTGGACCTCAAAACAAGCATCGAGCGGGAGCAGATCGACTTCCACCAGGGCTATCTGCTGGAAAGCATCTACGAAATCGGACAACTGCTCAGCATAAATGATCCGCTGTGGAAAGAAGCCCTCCGCAAGGGGCTGGCCTTTTACCGGCAGCAGCAGTTTTTCCCCGACGGGCAGGCGGTCTGGCGCTTACCGAAAGTCTATCCGGTCGATATCCACAACCAGAGCCAGGGGATCATTACGTTTAGCAAGCTGGCGGAATATGGCAAAGAATACGGCACCTTCGCCGAAACCATCGCCAAACGGACCATCAAAAATATGCAGGGCAAAGACGGCCATTTCTATTATCGCCTCGGCAAATACCACAAAAACAAAATCCCCTACATGCGCTGGAGTCAGGCATGGATGTTTCTGGCGTTAACGACACTTGATTTCAGATAAACAGAGTCTTAAATATGAATCAATCTTATAAACATAGTTAGTGACACAGAATCTTCCGCCTTTGAAAAAATACGTTAAGAAAAATCTTTCTCTGCGAAACTCAGTGGCACTTTGCGCAACTTTGCGTAATAGCTAAAAAATAATCAATGAAACTCCTCTTCCATCTCGGCCATCCGGCACACTTTCACCTTTTTAGAAATGTGATCGGCAACCTGAAAGCAAAAGGACATGAGATTTTTGTCCTGATCAAGAAAAAGGACATCCTTGAAGCACTGCTGGAAGAAGAAGGCATCCCGTACCATAACTTGCTGCCGGGAGGCAGGAAAGACACCAAAGCAGGCATCGCTCTGGGACAGCTGAAACAGGATGTGCGGATGCTGGCATTTGTCCGGAAACATAAACCGGACCTGCTGGTCGGTACTTCGGTAACCATCAGCCATGTGGGAAGGCTCACAGCCACCCCTTCCGTAAACATCAACGAAGACGATGCTAACGTAGTGCCGTTCTACAGCAAGCTGGCCTATCCGTTCTCCGATGTCATCCTCTCTCCCGAAGTCTGCAACAACAGCCGCTGGGAGCACAAAAGCATCCATTACGCAGGATACCACGAGCTGGCCTACCTGCATCCCAACCATTTTAAGCCCGACAGGGAGGTGGTGGAAAAATACCTGGCCACCAACCGCCCCTATTACATACTGCGCTTCGCCAAACTCGGTGCCCACCACGACAAAGGGATCAAAGGCATCAGCGATGAGCTGGCCATCAGGCTGACAGACCTGCTGAAAGCACACGGCAGGATCATGATCACCTCGGAACGGGAGCTTATTCCGGAGCTGGAGCAATACCGCATACCGGTAAACCCCATCGACATGCACCACATCATGGCCTTTGCACAATTGTATATAGGCGACAGCCAGACGATGGCGGCAGAAGCCGGGGTGCTGGGAACGCCCTTTATCCGCTTCAACGACTTTGTGGGACGGATCGGCTACCTGAACGAGCTGGAGAACAAATACAAATTGGGCGTGGGCATCCGGTCGCACGAAACAGAAAAACTGATGCAAACAGTGGAGGAAATGGTGCAGGACGAAGAGCTGAAAAATGTATATAAATTCCGCCGCCTGCAGATGCTGGAAGACAAGATAGACGTTGCCCAGTTCCTCACCTGGTTCATCGAAAACTACCCGGAAAGTACGGAAACAATGAAAAACAATCCGAATTATCAGTTTGAATTCAAATAAAAACAAAAAACTGACGTGCGCAGCTTTCCAGCGGCAGACGTGCCTGCCAGTTAAGTTAATACAGCCCCTGGCGTTGGACAAGATTGCTTCACCTGCGGCTCGCAATTCACGTGTTCCATAGCGTGATTGGAAGGGAATTGTATGACGTTAAAACAAACTTGAACAACTTTCTCGCGCTTGAATATAAAACCCTTACTTCTCGTCCTCGTCTGTGACGAGGATGTATCTCAAACCCGGCATTTGTAATGCAAAAAAACTTAGTGCACCTTAGTGTCTTCGTGTCTTTGTGGCAAAACCATAAAAGATCAGCGTAATCTGCGTCAAAAAAACTTTTTGCGCCTCT
>QMPO01000241.1 GCA_003648625.1 Bacteroidota bacterium | reverse complement strand
TCTCGCTTTTTACAATAATGTTTTCTATTTCTGCAGGGTCGCGGAACTCGCCAACCAACCGGATGGTGCGCCGGATCTTCCCCATCTTAATATCTCCGCCCGACATGGATACATTTTCGCGGGTAATTGCATTTTCCACATCGGTAAAACTCACTTTAAGCGAACTCATTTTAAACGGATCAAGGTTGATACGCACTTCCCTGTCTGTAATTCCTGTAATGTTGACTTTCGAAACCTCATAAATGGTTTCAATTTCGTCTTTCATTTCGTCGGCATAGCTTTTCAGCTCGATGATATTAAAGTCGCCACTCAGGTTTATGTTAATGACCGGAAATTCCGAAAGATCGATATCGGTAACTGCAGGATCTTCGAGCATATCATCGGGAAGATCACTCTTCGCTTTGTCTACAGCGTCTTTTACATCCTGCAAGGCTGTTTTTATGTCCACATCAGGCTGGAACTCTACAAAAACACTTGATGCGTCCTGGCTGGAAAGCGAAGTCATTTTTTTAATTCCTTTAATGGACTCTATTTCTTTTTCCAGAGGCCGTGTGATCAGGTTTTCGATATCCACCGGCGGGTTGCCCGGATAAATCGTTTGCACCATCACCGTAGGAAAACTTATCTCGGGAAATAATTCCTTGGGAAGGGAAATATATGAGTAAAGCCCAAAACCGATAATGACAACTGTTAGCAAATAAACGGTGATTTTGTTTTTTAATGCCCAGTTGGAAAGCCAGAAGGTCCTGATTACTTTTTTATTATCGTCATGTTCCATCATGCGTATATTTTTTATCCGTTGAAAAAGTGACTCTGCCTGTTCTGCTTAGTCAACAATCTGTAAAACTGCTCCATCGGTTACGTTATTGAATCCATCGGTAATGATCTGCTCGCCGGGTTCCAGTCCCGAAAGGACTTCACTTTTCTGACGGTATGATTTACCCATAGTAATATATTTTTTCTGAGCTACCCAGCGGTCTCCATCCTTCTGCGCTACATACAGGTAAGATCCTTTCATGTCTTCCCTGATCAACCGTGAAGGAACCACAATATGGTTGTCGGAGTTGTAATTGTTGATGACAATACTTGCTAAAAGGTTCGGCTTTAAAATGCCTTTATTGTTCTCTACAGTTACCTGCACTTTAAATGTTCTGTTTTGCTTATCAACCACATGGCCGATTCGGGTAATAGGCCTTTTGAATACAATTTCGGGATACGATGGGAAATAAACTTTTACCGTATCACCTTCGTGTACCACCGGCAGATAGACTTCAGAAATTTTAGCCGTTACTTTCATTTTATCAAGTCCTACAATCTGCATTAATTGCATACCGGGAGAAGCCAGCTCTCCCTTTTTTTGAATGATCGTTTCGACATACCCGCTTAAGGGCGAATATATAAGCGACATTTTATACTGAGCCTGAAGGGTCTCCAGTTTGTTTTGCAGACTTTCCACCTGGTTTTTAGCGTCCAGATACTGCCGTTCCGAACCTATATTCTTCTCCCAGAGTTCTTTTTGTTTTTTAAACATAGTTTCGGCATAGGCCAGCTGTGTTTTCACTTCATTTATGTTTTTCTCAACCAGGCTGGTGTTGAGTTTTGCAAGTAACTGCCCTGTTTTAACTCTTTGGCCTTCTTCAACATAAATTTCCGTTATCTGTCCCGGAACTTCGGGGCTGATAAAAGCTTCGTCTTCTGCTTCGAGTTCGCCCGTGGCTTCAAAATATTCCGAAAACGGCTGAATCTGCGCCACTTCAACCCTTACTTTCATTCCGCTCTCCTGCCCTGTTGAATTGCCGGTTTCACCGAGCTGGGTTTCCAGTTCAGTTATCTTATCATTCAGCACAGCAATCTCTTCCTGGTATTCCCTGATCTTTTTCTTTATACTTTGCGGATCGTTTGTATGGTCGGTTCCACACGAAACCAAAAATAATCCGGCGATAAATAGTACAATATATTTCTTCATTTGATTCATTGTTATTTCAGTTTGTCAATATTTTGTTCTAAATAATTTCTTCCTTTTGTGTTCACAATCCCATAAATGTGGTAAGTGAACACTTCTTTAAAAAACCCGGGAGTCATGATATCTTCCGAAGTAAAGATGCCCGTTGTCATAATGGCTTCGATACGCATCAGGTTAAGGCGGGCAATGAGCTCTTCGTTTATTTCAGCCCGGTACAATCCTTCAGTTTTACCCCGTTTCAGGTTCTGGAGTACACTGTCGTATATATATTTCCTCTTTCGAATAGTTACTTTTTCATAGATTTCAGGGTAATATTTCTTCAGATCGTAAATCACGGTAGGCTTGTGTTCTTTGATCATCCGTAATTGCAATGAATAATAAGTAAGCATCTCCTCAATGGCATTTTGTTTTCCTTCAAGCGCCTGCTCCGTTTTTTCTTTTCGCTGTTTGAACAGACTGTCCATTACAGCAGCTACTAGTTCGCTTTTATCGGAAAAATGCTGATACAGGGTCTTTTTAGAGATCCCTATTTCGTGCACTACATCATCCATTGTCACACTGCGGATTCCAAATTCATGATAAAGCACCGATACTTTTTCTATTATGTCCTGTTTTTTATCTATCATCATTATGGTGTTATCGATTTTGTTAACAGCATCTTAAGATCTTCACCCGCTTTCAATAATCCTGCTGCCGCATTGATGTAGTCTCTTTCGGCATTCAGATATTGGGTCTGCGTATTTAAAATATCAAGGCTTGAAGCCATTCCTTCGCCGAATTTCACACTTGTTTTCATGAAAATCTTTTCAGCTACCTTCCGGGCTTTTTCTTTATTTTTATATACGGCATAAGCATTCAGGTATTCATTACGCGCTGTCTGGTATTGCAGGTTCAGTGATGTAATTAACTGTCTTTCCCTGATATTAATCTGATCGAATACAATTTTTGCCTGTTCCACTTTAGCTTTTCGCTGACCACTTGACCAGATAGGTAATTGGAGACTGACACCAAAAACCGAACTGGCGTACCATCTGCCTTTTGAATCGAAAAAATCCCAGGAATTTCTCTGGGCATTGGTTTGCACGTTGATATTGGCCATCAGTGTAGGCAGGTATTCCGTTTTTTCCAGTTTTACCTGCATGTAATTGACTTCCTTTTGCTTTGCCAGCGATGCGTAGTCAACATTTTGCCGGTAATCAAAAGGTTCTGCCGTAAGGGTGCTCTGGTTCATTTCCTGAATTAATCCGTTAAGGCTGTCAGTTAAAATAATACTATCCTGTTCCGTTAGTCCAAGATAAAACTTTAAAAAAGCATGTGTTATATTCAACTGGTTATCAAAGTAAATACGTGAAGCTTCAAGGTCGGCTACAAGCAGTTCAAGCTGGTCCACGTCAATATCTTCGGCAAAGCCCACTTCATAGGTGGAGCGGGTTTCTTCGGCAAGTTTCCGGGTAACTCTTAAGGTTGTATCCAATACCCAGAGAGCCTCCTGCGTTGACAACACATTGTAATATGCATTGGCTACCTGCTGGCGTACAGCTACTTTATTTTTAAAAAAATCGATATTGGTCTTTTCCAGAAATATCTTGGCGGTTTTCAACCCAACAATGTACTTACCGCTGAACAGCAGCTGCGAAGCAAACAAACCCGCGTTCATGCTGTACTTTGTGCCAAACTGTATTTCAATGTCCTCTCCCGGCTTCCCAAAAAATTCGCCGGGTATCAGACTGGTTGGCCGGGCAATATTGTCTTTGTAATCCAGCGAGCCGTCAATTTGCGGTAATCCTATTGCTGTAGTTTCCCGTACTCTTTGTTTGGCAGCTTCCACGCTTTTCTCCGAATAGATTACATCATAGTTATTCTCCATAGCGTACATGATGGCTTCCGATATAGAAAAGCGATACACATGCTGAGCTTCTGCATGGCTGACGAAGAATATCAGCACCAAAAACACAATACAATGTTTAATATATCTCATAGGTACCCGATTTTGTAAATTTTAATTTCGGATAACAAAGATATATAAAAATAAACTTAGGAAACGTTTTTAAGTTAAATAGTTTCCTGAGTTTATCTCCCGGTACAATAAAAAACACTCACCGGAAGGAATCTGTTTGGTGGTTTAACGACATTTTTTACGAAAGGCCCTGTCCTTCAACGACCTTTTTTTGCTTTTGTTCAGCTTTTTGTTTTCCTTTTTCATCTCTTTCATCATGCGCTTTGTTTCTTCAGACTGCCGGTCATAATGCGATTTTAGTAACTCTTCGTGATCTTTTGCTCCTTCTTTCGCCGACTGGTTTTGCATTTTATATGCTCTTCGCTGGCCTTTGCTGCCTCGGCATCCGGAAGAATAAAATACAACAGACAGGGAGAACAACACTAAAAAGAGGCGGATTAATATGTTACTTTTGCAAAATAATTTCATGAAACAATGTCAAAAATAACCTGTTTGTTCATTTAACAGGAACAAAATATTTTTAATTTAATTGCGTTCTGGATAAAATTTCCTTTAATGAAACGACACACTGCATTTCTTATAATTATTCTTT
>QMPO01000240.1 GCA_003648625.1 Bacteroidota bacterium | reverse complement strand
TTGTTCACCGTTAACCGGGCGGTGTTTCCGTCCACTTCGTCTAATTGCACGTCCGAAAAAACGGTGAATTTCACATCATCATTCAGCAAGGCCAATTGATAGTTAAGTGTGTCGAGCATCAGGTTATATACCTGTTGTACTTCGGCTTCCGACACCATGCCGTTTTCGTCTACCGTAACGGTGTAGTGTGAAGACATGATGGTAAAATCTTTGGAAGCCGAATCGGGATAAGCATAGTCGTAATTGATCAATGCTTCAAGGTTCCACACGGCAGTATCAAGCAGCATTTCACCCGATCTTTCGGGGTTTTGCATTTGCTGTCTGAAATTATTGATCCGGTTAGTGATCATATTGGAGTAAGCCGTGTTGTCGGTAGTTGGTTCTGTTGTCGGCATGTTATCTTTTTTGCATGAATAGAAAGCAATAAGAGCTAATAAAATAACAACGCCCAATTTATAAAAGTTATTGTTTTTCATGATTAATGGTATTTTTGTTTGTCAATAATTGATGGGCTTCCCGATAAGCCGTGCTGCTGTGGGCAGCAATTAAGGCCGTAGCTATCGGGCCTGGCAGCTACGGCCTTTTTCTATGAATTTCGTAAGCCGGAAAAGCAAGTTGAAAACAGTATTACCCGAAAGCCGGGCATTGACTGGTTTGTTTTGATTAAAGCGGGTAGAAGTATCTGAGATACAGTCTATTCTACACACACACACACACAAGTGCGCAGATAGCAGAGGTTAGTGATAGGCATATGTTTTGGTTTTTCATCATCGGTAAAGCAAATATAATAAAAATTGATATATGTCAAAATGCACCATTTTTAATTACAATTACAGGAATAATAAAATCGAACATCTGCTTCCGGATGAATGAAAGAAACGGTTTATTGCTATAAGCGGGACACTTAAAACCAAGGAGGTGAAATTGAAAAAGCCCCCATCCTGGCGGATGGAGGCTTTCTCGCTTATTAACCTAAAAACCCTCTGATGAGGGATAACCCAAAAAAATTAACCTGCTATAGTTAATTGTTCTCTGTAGAACACAACAAAGATAAGAAACAATTTAGACGGCTTCTAAATTAAAAACGTTAAAAAAATGTTAAAATATTTTTGAATATTGGAGCGATAACTGGTTTTTGACTAAAACTTAGCGGTAAGTTTAATGTTAAGTAACCTCGGCGTCAGATAATTTGGAACCGCAAATTGCCTGTTGTTTACGTCTTTTATCCAGATATATGAGATGGTATTATATGTTTGCAGCAGATTAAAAATTTCCAGGCTGATTTCCATATCTTTAAATACCCTGAACGGGTTTTTCGGGCCAAATTCGGTAGCTTCATGAATAAACTGGTAAGAGAATCCGATGTCAACCCTGCGGTAATCAGGCATGCGTAATGTTTGCTGGTAACGTTCCGAATCGGGCGGGCCGAAGGGTAAGCCTGTACCATACAACAACCGCAAATGCATTTTGAGGTAAGGAGCCTTTGGGATGTAATCCTGGAAGAAGATGGAAAAATTCACACGTCGGTCAGAGGGGCGCGGAATAAAGCCCGGCTCAACTTTAACGTTTTTATCAGCTTCAGGGTCCGGCTCCGGGCCTGTGCCGGTTTTAATACCATCGGCATCATAATAGTCGTAATAATAATCGCCGTCAATATCTTCCATTGTTTTCAGAAACGAGATGGTAAACCAGCTGTCGACACCTTTGACAAACTCACCGTAAACTTTCAGATCGACTCCTGCAGCATAGCCCGTGGCGGTCTGGTCGGCATAATAGCGGATACGTACATTATCCACCTGGTACGGGATGATGTCGTAGAGGTATTTGTAGTAAACTTCCGTAGTGAAAATAAACGGCCTGTTCCATGCCTGGAACCGGTAATCACTTCCTAAAATGAGATGTAACGATTGTTGTGCCTTGATATCGTAATTGATCGTTCCGTCCATATTCCGCATCTCGCGATAGAAAGGCGGCTGGCTGTACAAACCTGCTGCAAACCGGAAAACCACATTTTGTTTTTTATAGGGTTTGTACGACATGTTTATCCGGGGATTCACGGTCAACTGATTGTTAAAATCCCAGTAATATGTCCGAAGACCTGTTGTAAGTGTCAGCAGGCTGTTGTTTTTTAAAGAAAAATTCCATTGATAGGATACATAGGCTGCAAGGCGGTTGGTGGAAAGTGTATTTTGCCCTTTCACAAAATACCTTAACTCAAAATCAGGGTTATCCGGATTCGGAGTGCCCGGAACATCAACGGGATGGGGCAGAGAATAGCCTGCCGAGTCAATCATTTCCCACTCTCTGAGTTCGTCATCCACGTATTGATAACTGTACTGGATACCCCATCTTAAAAACCGCGAATCATAAGAGGTCATGCCTTTGTGCGCTACGGTAACCACATTGGATAAAAAGTAATTCCGTGCGTGTTCCAGGTAGGTACCAACACCTTGTACCTGAATAACATCGCCAAACTCTTCGCTGCTCTGATCGCCTTCAACAAGCCCCAGCCAGTATTGCCCCTCTATATCATAAGTCTCCGATTCCTGTGTCGAGAAAGCCGAAACAATAAACCGCAAATCCATGTTTTTACGGGGTTTATACCGTAAGGTCAATCCGCCCTGAAACATTTCATATTTGTCGGTCTCGCTACCGTCAAAATATACTTTAAACCGCATCACATCCTGAAATGTCCCGAAAGTGGTTTCTCTGTCTGAAGGAACAACTTTGTAACGGTTGTTGGAATAATAGCCCAGCAGCGATAAATCCCATTTCTCATTTATTTTGTACGTGAATTGCGACTGAAAATCGAAAAACCGGGGTTGGTAATCTCCTTTTGTTTCCAGGCTGTTCAGCAGGTAAGAGTTTGTTTGATAGCGTGCGCCAAGTAGATAAGTAAACTTATTCTTTTTATCGGTTCCTCCGATACTGAATTCAGCTCCCAGCAAACTTATGGCAAAGGAACCGCCAAGCTCTTGTGGTTTACGGTATTTTACATCAAGTACGGAAGATAACTTGTCTCCGTATTTGGCGCCGAATCCACCAGCCGAAAACAAAATTGAAGCAGTCAGAGCCGGATTGATAAAGTTAAGCCCTTCCTGCTGCCCGGCACTCACCAAAAAAGGCCGGTAGATCTCAATGTCGTTGACAAACACAAGGTTTTCGTCGTAATTACCCCCCCGGACCGTGTATTGAGAGCTTAGTTCGCTGCTTGACGAAACGCCCGGGAGCGTTTTGATAATATCGGTAACCCCACCTGTAAGAGAAGCTACAACGTTCGCATTTTTAGGGTCCAGCCTTACCATATTTTCGGTGCGTAACCGCTCATCTTTTACTTCAAAACCCGGTAAGTCGGTGGTTATGGGTTTCATTTGGAACTTCATCACTACTTCCTGCCCGTCTTTCAGTTTGAGGGTATCTCTGTTGTTGGCATAACCGATAAAACTGATGCCGATCACGATCTCTTTGTCCGCCGGCACTTCCAGTCGGAACTTTCCTTTTGCATTCGTTGAAGTTCCTTTTTTCTCTCCAATCACCGAAACATTGGCCAGTTCCACGGGTTTTCCCTGATCGTCGGTGACTGTGCCGCTAACGAAAGCAGTTTGCCCGAAAAATGCTAAAGATGATGACATCAGGACAATGATGAACAGAACTTTAAGGGTAATATGCCGGATCGTTGTACGCACTATAGATTGATAACTTAAAAGCCGCAAATTTATTATAATTATCACTGCCTCATTAAAGTACTTTTTATATTTGTCTTTTTCCCATACTTTTGCCTGACTTAACAGTTAAAGATTATGGTACATACATCCAAAGACCTTCCGAAAATTACCACCCATGTGTTGCAGGAGATGAAGCTGAAAGGTGAGAAAATAGCCATGCTGACTGCCTACGACTATTCGATGGCCCGGTTGCTCGATCTGGCGGGAATTGATGTTATACTGGTAGGCGACTCGGCATCCAATGTGATGGCCGGGCATAAAACAACCCTGCCCATAACCATCGACCAGATGATCTATCATGCTTCATCGGTGATGCGTGCCGTGGAACGTGCGCTGGTAGTGGTTGACCTGCCCTTTGGTTCTTACCAGGGGAATTCGAAAGAAGCCTTGAATACGGCAATCCGGATTATGAAAGAATCGGGAGCCAATGCAGTGAAACTGGAAGGTGGCGATGAAATCGTGGAATCGATCACCCGAATTTTAAGTGCCGGAATACCTGTACTGGGTCATCTCGGCCTCACACCGCAATCGATCAATAAATTCGGAACGTACGTGGTACGCGCTACGGATAACCGGGAAGCTGACAAACTGAAAAGAGATGCCAAAACACTGGAAGAGGTTGGCTGTTTCGGTATTGTACTGGAAAAGATACCGGCCAAGCTGGCTGCCGAAGTGACGAAGTCGGTAAAAATACCCACTATCGGAATTGGTGCGGGCAGGGATGTGGACGGACAGGTGCTGGTGATACACGATATGCTGGGGATCAACACCGATTTCTCGCCGCGTTTTCTGAGG
>QMPO01000239.1 GCA_003648625.1 Bacteroidota bacterium | reverse complement strand
TGGAAGCCCCCCATTTCGAGAGTACCCGATAACTATAAATCATTCACGGCTTTAATGCAATCTTTTGTCATCGTTTAGGACGCAACTGTCTTAAAATGTTAAATTAACCCGCATCTAAATAAAAACCACCCTGATTTCGGGTGGTTTTTTAAAATTTGGCCGATTGCTGTGATCCCGAAGGGATTCGAACCCCTAACCTCCTGATCCGTAGTCAGGTGCACTATCCAATTATGCTACGGGACCAAACAAGTATTTTGATATGGTTTCCTGTAGCGTGTCAACTAATAGTTGTCCAGTTGTGCTACGGGAATCAAAATAAAGTGCAAAAATATAGTTTTTTATATTACAAGCGGCTTATACAGGATTTTTTTAAACAACTACGCTCAGGTAATTATACAGTGACCCTTATGCTAAAGCAATTTGTTTGCCGCATTTGCTTCATCATTACTAAGATTCAGGTAGGAGAATGCAATTCTCTTACTGCTTAGTTTTGTTTCTTTGTCATAGTGCGGCTTTGGCATTTTAGTCGCTACTTTTAACACATTCAGTTTACAACTGCTCACACACCTTTCACACAATATGCACATACTGTCATTTACTCTTTTACGGTCTTTCACCGCCTGTAACACGTCAATATACATGGGACATGCTTTGTTGCAGGCGTTACAACTAGTACATTGGTCCGCCGCCACAGGTGTTATTTTAAGTAATGAATAGGGTGCAATTAGGCTTGAAATTGTGATAAACGGACATAAGGTTCTGCAGTAAGCACGGCTGCCCCAACTTATACTTAGAAAAAAACCAACGAATATTATCAAAATGTTTTCACCGATAATCCACCACATTCTTACCTCCTGGTTTTCAGCAGGGTTAACTGGTGAAAGAAAGGCAACTGTAAATCCTAATACGACAAGAAAAAGAAGATAACCCCAGGCAAGCAGGGGAGATCGCTTCTTCGGGTTCGTTTTTTTTTTCATGGGATTTGTAAACTCGAAAAATGCACCGTTCCAACAGGCTCTGGAGCAAAAAGCATTGCCAGCAAAAAACGGGAGTATCAACCGTGCAACAATTAATTGAATGAGGGCCCCGGTAACTACCCATGCACTTAAATCGAAAAATATTTCAATAAACTGGAAGTTAACACCGATGATCAAACAAATACCCGCAAACAGGGATGATCCAATCAAAACAAGCAGAGTGAGTCTGAAAAATTGTAATAATTTAGGGTAGCGAACAACCAGTATGCGACTGGTAGAATCAAGTAATCCTATTCCAAAAAATAAGAAAAAATATCTGATGTCTCTGTACAACATAGCAACAATGCCAATCATTGAAAAAATGAAGAGCGTATATATAGCTATTTTGTATTTGTTAAGAAGAACATGAAGATGTCTCATCAGAAATTAATTGTTTTTTTTCAATTTCCACCGTTTATGCGACCATAAGTAATTCTCAGGTTTCTTTAAGATGGCTTCCTCCAGCTTTTTGGCATATTTCGAGGTGATCTCTTTCTCTTTGGTTTCCACCGAATTGTCGGAGATGATCGAAAGGTATAATTCGTAAAAACCGCGCTTGACTCTTTGGATATCTACGAAAATAACAGGATAATTATATTTTTTCGCATACAATTCGGGACCATGTAAGAAAGCGGTTTCCCTGCCCAGGAAGTTTACCCAGATGGCCCTTTTGGGGTTCGACGGGCTTTGGTCGGCAGCCATGATGTGAAAAGGGCGTTTATCGGCGTATTCTTTAAATATTTTAGACGATTCGTAAATCGAGACCAAACGCCCTTTTGTTCTCGACCTGTTTTTATTGACAAACTTGTTGACGTAGGGATTACTTAATGGTTTATAGAGAACAATCGTCGGCATATCAAAAAAGAGGGACGCCGACAGTGCCCCCCACTCCCAGTTGCCGTAATGACACGGTGTTGCAATAATTCCTCTTTTGTTATTTTCTAACTCGTTAAGAATCTCAGGGTTAAGTACCTTGTGCCGTTCCTTGATTTGCCGGTCATTCATCGTAAAAGCTTTAAACCCTTCCACAATCACATCGGAGAGGTTCTTGTAACTTAACCTGATGAGGTGTTTGATATCTTCTTCACTTTTATCCGGAAAGCATTTTCTGATGTTATCACGAACGACGGACTTGCGGTACCCTACAATATAGTAGAGAACCAGATAAATGATATCGGAAAAGAAATAGAGAACTCTGAAAGGCAGAATACCAATTACGAAGACAAATACAATGAAAACAAATGTAAGCAGTAAATTTATCATAAACCAACGTGTTGCGAAACCGTTAAACGGGTTCTTTAATCGGTGCGTAAAGGTATTAAAATGTGTGGAAAACAATAAAAGGATGAGGCAATTATTCTGTTGCATGTAACTAAAATGAAACTATTTTTGCCGCGATGAGAAGCCTGTTAAATAAAATGGAGTTGAATACTGGAGAGCAGCGAACATTCCGCTTGCATGCTGCGTATATGGCCATCGAAGGTATTGTGCTGGGGGTGCTGGCTTTGAATGAATTTGTATTTATCAAAAGTCTGCACGGTTCCAACTACCAGCTGGGATTCTTATTTCAGTTCAGCATGCTTGTCTTCCTGTTCCTTGTATTTGTTAACGAGTTTCTGAAACGTGTACAGAACAGAAAAACCCTTTTACGTGTTGTGGCCATACTAACACGTCTGCCTCTGTTGTTGATACTGTTTTTTCCCGGAAGCCGGGAAGATATGCTGGCAAACAATTACTACCATTACATCTTTCTGGGAATTTTTATGGTGTACTTCTCTGGCAACATCATCATTTATCCGAATATTAATTACCTGCTGAAAACAAATTACCGCCATCAGTATTTCGGTAAACTGTACAGTTATGCCACCTCATTGAATAAGATCGTGATGCTGGTGATTACTTTTGCTTACGGTTATCTGCTCGATTTTGACAATTTTGCTTTCGTTTATGTGCTGCCTGTGGTGGGTGTGCTGGGCGTTATTTCGGTCTTTTTTCTTTCCAATATCAGCTATCCGGTAAGCGAACTTCCGGAACCAAAGCAAACGATCTTTAAGTCCGTAAAACAATCGGTAAAAGAAATGAAAGGGATACTGGTGTCCAATGTGCCGTACCGCCATTTCGAAATGAGTTTCATGCTGTACGGGTTTTCGTTTATGATATCGGTAACGGTAATTACTATTTATTTCTACGAGCACCTCAACCTGAACTATGCCAGTGTGGCTTTTTACAGGAACGCGTACAATATACTGGCTATTGTATTGCTTCCCATTTTCGGGAAGATGTTGGGAAATATAGATCCGCGCCGGTTTGCCGTCATTACATATACCTCCATTGTACTGTATATCTTTTTCTTAATGATGACGACCTATTTTCCGTACTCTTTTGAGGTGTATGACATATCCATTTATTATACGCTGATCTTTTATGTTATTTTCCATGGGGTTTTTGCGGCTACCATGGTATTGCTGTGGAATATAGGGTCAGCTTATTTTTGTAAGCCTGAAGAGGCCGGAACCTATCAGTCGTTGCACTTGTCCCTCACAGGTACGCGTGCGGTTGTGGCTCCGTTATTCGGCGTGGCATTTTACGAATTGTTCGGGTTCACGATGACCTTCTGCCTGGCCATAGCTTCGCTTTTAGGAGCCATCGGATTGATGGTTTGGTCGTATAAAAATGAATAGTCGATTAAGATCTTTTTACGGCAAAAGGCTCTTTAAATTCAACTTCTTTGTTTTCGTTTATGCTATACGGATAGTAGTAAACCGGTAACTCTTCATCTTCTCCGGTAACGATGTCGATAGCAAAAGTGTCAATAAAGTCACCGTCTTTTTTCAACTGGACTGCCGCTTCATAGGTTAAACCATAGGCCAGTATGTTACCTTTCTCCATTTCTTCCCGGCAGTATTTAGTCAGTGCTTCAATTACTTTTTCATTGGTTGGCATATTCTTTTTATCGTAATCGAACTCAAGCGGATGCACGTTTCCTTCACGACCGATGAATGCCCCAAAGGGGTATATGGCGCCCGTATCTCTTAAAAGATCTTTGGCATATTCGTAAGCGTGTTCAATGATCTTTTCTGTGAAATTGCTCATAATATTTCTGTTTAATTTAGTTTGACGGTCTCTTTACCTATAACAATGATCTTATCTCTGTACAAGGCTCCAAGTGCCTTCTTAAAATTCTTTTTGCTGATGCCGAAAGTGGTATATATTTCTTCGGCTGGGCTTTTGTCTGTAAAATTCATTTCTCCGTCATGCGCTTTCAGATAGTTGAGGATTATTTCTGCAATCGGGTCAATGTGTTCGTAACCGGTTTTTTGCAACGCGATGTCAATTTTTCCGTCACTTCTTATCTTGCTGACAAATCCTTTAAGTTGCTGACCGATATGGACAGGCTGAAACACTTCGTTTTCGTACAGTATGCCTGCGTGCATATTATCGACAATGACCTTATACCCTAAATCTGTTTTATCGAAAATCATCAGATCCACTTCTTCGCCTTCTTTGTATTCTGCAGGTTCAAGGTTTAGAAATTTGTTCAGTTT
>QMPO01000238.1 GCA_003648625.1 Bacteroidota bacterium | reverse complement strand
CTTTTCAAATTGTTCTTTATTACAATAGGTTTACAACAATATCTAAATCTGTAAAAAAAACTCCCACCGAAGCGGGAGTATAGGATTTACATCCTTCGGCATATAGCCTTATTGTGATAAGATGTAATTTTCAAATGTCATTCAACTGTTGGCTTTCGCTGTACGATATAAACTTCTCTGCAAAATCAGCACCCATACGATCGTAGTAATTATAAACAAAATGCACACCGGTCTCTTTCAATTGGATAAATTCATCTTTAAACTGGCTGGTAGAACCTACCAGAAAATGTACATCCTTTAACAAGGAAATCTCTCTTGCAACGTTCAGATTAGAGGCATGGTCGCTCATAGCCAGGAACACCATCTTAATGTTACCGAGTTTAGCTTTTTGCCAGAATAAGATATCCGTAGCATCGCCCCAGAACACATTTTTGTTAGCACTCTTCAGTTTGTTTATAGTCTCCATGTCATAGTCCATTCCGATCACTTTGTCTCCGTACTTTCCGTGCAGATAATAATAAACAACCCTCCCGATCCGGCCCATACCGCAAACCAGGTAGGTAGCATTTCCAAGGTCACTGATCTCGTCATCGGGGTGGGCACAGTTTTTATTAAGTCGTGTGATTCTTCGCTGGTATTTATCAAAAAGATTGTGTGCATAGCTGCTGAGTGACGAACCAACCACAAACGAAAATGACAGGGCAAGAGCAAGGATGACCATCCACTCTTTTCCGATCAGTCCTTCCTGAAAGCCAATGGCAGCAACAATCAGCCCGAATTCGCTATAATTTGCCAGACTGAGCGAAGCAAGCCACGAAGTGCGCGCCCTTAATCGGAACCGTGTAAACAGGTACATGAAAAAACTGCCTTTGAATAACACAAACAAGAGAAGAATCAGAGCAATGATGAGTTCCTGAGAGGTAGGAAACCCTGATAAGCCGATTTTCAGAAAGAAAGCGACAAGAAAGAAGTCCTTGTAACCCATCATGTGTTTTGTCAACTCTTTTGAACGGTAGTGAGATCCGATAAGTATACCCATTACCAGTGCGCCAAGATCGGCTTTAAGGCCGAAGAACTTGAAACTTAAGGCTCCTGCTACAAATGCCGCGAAAAAACCAAATAAAGTGAATAGTTCGCCATGATCTATATTACTCAGTAATTTAAGAAGTATGAATCGAATTATAACAAGGTAAACGGGGAGTGCAAGCAACCAAATCGAAGTGTTTACTTCACCGGCAAAAGTGAGAAAGATTACAGCAATGATATCCTGCATAACAAGAATACCAATAGTCAGATTACCATGAAATGAAGTGACTTCTCCCCGGTCTTCCAATGTTTTTACCGCGAATACCGTACTGGAAAAGCTCAACGAAAACCCAATGATCAAAGCTGTTTCGGGCTCAATCCCAAAAAGAAGAGTTAGCCCAAGGTAGCTTAAAAAGAGAATTAGCAATCCGAAGACCAATGTCATAGCGACCATCTGGATCACTGTGGCCAACCATATTTCGGGCTTTAATAGCGAACGGATATTCAATTTCAGCCCGATGGTGAAGAGCAGCAGCATAACCCCCAGGGTGGCAGCGGCTTCCAGTGCAATTCCTCCATCGGTGAAACCGGCAAAGTTCAGCACAAAACCGGCTACCAGAAACCCGATAAGGGGAGGAAGGTTTATCCTGCGTGCCAGGTAACCTCCTAAAAAGGCAACACTAATCCATATTGCATCAAGGTACCAGACGTCCATTCGATTCGGTTTACTTAATTTGAGGATAGAACAGTGCAAATTTAAGAAATCGGCTGAATAGTTTTGAAACGCTCATCATTGCCTGCCCCTGTTAAGAACAGACCAGATAATCGCGAAATATTTCCATGCATCTTAGCTGGTTCAGAAGCATGAAATATTCACTTTTTGAATGATTTGTTTGGGAAATTATATGAGAGATGAGTGGGTAATTATCAAAATTAGGTAACTTGCCTGCACGATAAAATCCGACAAGTAATAAACTGAGAATGAAGAGGCAAGTTACCAAATTCTTACTGATCTTATTGATAGCTGGTTTAGGCTTATCCTCCTGCCGGCAGGTCCCATCGCGGAAAGTTATGGGGCTTTCTGATAAAGCATGGTATTTCCACGAAAAAGGCAGCGATAAAATGTTGCCGGCAAAAGTGCCGGGCAGTGTACATATGGATTTACTGGCCAACGGCGAAATACCGGACCCTTATTATCGCGATAACGAAGACAGACTTCAGTGGATTGGCGAGCGCGACTGGGTGTATCAAACGAAGTTTACAGTGAAACAGGAGTTGCTAAAAATGGATAACCTGGAACTGGTATTTAAAGGACTGGATACCTATGCCGATGTTTATTTGAACGAAAAAGAAGTGTTGAACGCCGATAACTTTTTCAGAGTGTGGCGTGTTGCTGCCAAATCATTGCTAAGGGAAGGAAAGAATACACTGGAGGTCAGGTTTACATCACCCGTGAAGATGGACAAACAAAAGCAGGAGCAGGATCTTGTGCCGCTGGAATACCTTTATGCATACACACGCAAACCTGCCTATCATTTTGGCTGGGACTGGGGCCCTGTTTATATTACGCAGGGAATCTGGCAGCCGGTTGAACTGGCAGCCTGGGATGATGCCCGGCTGCGTAACGTACGTATATACCAAAACAATCTATCGGATGAAAAAGCAGACCTCACTCTTTTATACGAAGTGGAAGCAGACAAGGATGTAGAAGTTGAACTAACTGCCACCTGTGTAAATACCGGTCAAACCGATAAAAATGTTTTTCAGTTGAAAAAAGGGATGAACACGGCCGGCCTGTTTTTTACAATCGAAAATCCGAAACGTTGGTGGACAAATGGTTTGGGCGAGCCTTACCTCTATACCTTTAAAACGGAAATGAAGATCAATGGAAAAGTAGTGGATGCCCTTAGTGAACGAACCGGATTACGTACGATCAAGGTGGTGCAAGAGCCTGACTCGCTTGGTAAAAGTTTTTATGTTGAACTAAACGGTGTGCCGGTGTTTATGAAAGGAGCCAACTATATTCCGCAGGATGTGTTCCTGAACCGCCCCACGGAAGAAACCTACAAGGCGACCATAAAGAATGCTGTGGAAGCAAACATGAACATGTTACGCGTTTGGGGCGGTGGCTTTTATGAGAAAGATATTTTCTACGACTTGTGTGATGAAAACGGCCTGCTGGTGTGGCAGGATTTTATGTTCGCCTGTGCCATGTATCCCGGCGATGATGACTTTCTGAACAATGTGAAAGAAGAAGCTGTCCAGAATGTGAAACGGTTGCGGAATCATCCCTGCATCGCCTTATGGTGCGGAAACAATGAGAATTACATTGGCTGGCTGAACTGGGGGTGGCCAAAACAATACAGCAAACCCGATTCGGCAAAAGTGTGGCGCGATTATGTAAAACTTTTTGAGGAGATGCTCCCTGAAGTTGTCAATAAATACGACCCCGACCGGTTTTACTGGCCTTCGTCCCCGTCAACCAACTGGGGGCAGCCTGTGAATACTGAAGGCGATGTGCATTACTGGGGGGTATGGCATGGCCAGGAGCCTTTTGAAGCATTTCAGGAAACTGAAAATATCGGCAGGTTTATGAGCGAGTACGGCTTCCAGAGTGTCCCCGAAATGAGCTCGGTCAAGAAGTTTACCTTACCTGAAGATTGGGATATCCACTCCAAAGTGATGCTTACGCATCAAAAGCATCGGATCGGTTATCCTGTAATTGACAAATACATCAACTGGTATTACCGCTTCCCGAAAGATTTCGAAGCCTATCTGTATGTCAGTCAGGTGTTGCAGTCATACGGAGTAGGAATGGCCATCGAAGCGCATCGTCGGTCCATACCGCTGTGTATGGGAACCCTTTACTGGCAACTGAACGATTGCTACCCTGTAGCTTCGTGGTCGGGAGTTGATTATTACGACAAATGGAAAGCCCTGCAATACAGGGTGCGCACTGTTTATAAAGAAATACTTGTGTCACCGGTTGTGGAAGAAGACGAATTGCAGGTTTATGTGGTGTCCGATGCTCTGGAACCGGTTTCTGCCACGCTCAGCCTGGAATTGTATGATTTCACAGGTGAGTTATTGAAGAAAAAAGATAAAAAGATAGAGATCAGCCCCAATACAAGCCAGGTTTATTATACTGCTGACAAAAATGAATTCCTCGACGGTCGTGCCGGTAATAAGGTAATTCTGTCAGCGAAGCTGATCGGGGAAGAGCCACTGGCCGAAAATCATTTCTTTTTTGTCTATCCGAAAGATCTTAAACTGGAAAAAGGAGAGATAGATTTCTCAGCTGAAAGGGTGAAAAATGGTTATGAACTCACGTTCAATTCTGACGTTTTTGCCAAAGAAGTATTTTTATCCACAGATGACGGAAGGGGATTTTTTACGAATAATTTCTTCGACCTGATCCCGGGGCAGCCGGTTACAGCCGTTTTTATCACTGATGAGGAAATGGCAGACATAAAAGAAATAATAAAAGTGTATTCTCTGGTTGATTCATATTAAAACACATCTTTATTTAAATTTACAATCACAATATTTGTTAATTATAAAAAAATGAAAAAGTTAT
>QMPO01000237.1 GCA_003648625.1 Bacteroidota bacterium | reverse complement strand
CCTGTCACTAAAAAATTCAGCGTTCAGGTCGGGGTGGGTTATTCGAGTTTATTCTACGGGCAACCTGGCGAATCTGTGTTTGGAAATACAAATTCCCAATACGGTAGTTTATATGTTTCCGGTACATATCAGGTAAACGAAAAGCTGAGTGTCAGGGGTACAGGTTACAAAACCTTCCTGCTTAATCCGCAACAGTCTGAAAACACAACCGGCACACCGGACTTCAGCAACCAGGGAGTAGCTTTTGATGTTAATTACAAGGTCTCCGAACATTTCCATATCAATGCCAGTTTTCAGTACCGGCAACAAAATTACCCTGCTTATTACTATGGATACCCGCAGTCAGGTTTCGGCTCACCGTTTAATTCCAACCCTGCTTTTGGCGGATTTGGAGGATCACCTTTTGGTTATTAATTTATTTCCTTACAGACAACCATTGGCATGTTTCTTGGTTAAATAATTGACTTTATTATGCAACCCATGATCTAACCTGTTACATCCATCTTTATGAAAAATATATTCTTTTCAATCGTTATCATCAGTTTTCTTTTTCTGCTCTGGGGTTGTCCGGGCAGTATCCATAAGCCATACGACTACGATGCATATTTTCCCACTGCACCGGTAAACTTTGGTTATGTAAATAGTCCTTACGATGATTACAATTCCATTTTACCTGAGTTTCATTTCGGAAAACATCTGATATTCTCTTCCAACCGGGCCACCACCGGCGGCGACTTCAGCTTCGTACACGACAACTTTCACGTAACATGGTATATGGAAACCAGCGAACTGGTGGTTGACAATGATTATCTTGGGGATGGGCCTGTCATCGCACAAATGATCAGTAAGGTCAACTGGGAAGGGAACGAATTTGGCCCGTATTTCATCAGATACGAAGTGTTCAACGGGGATAATTACAATGTGATGAACTTCCTGGCCTACGCCACAAACAACACGGAAGAAACTTATCACGAAGAATTTATATACACCATTGCCGATAACAATAACGCCGAAGCCACTATTTACGGTCCGTTTCGGGTACCTTTTTTAACGGACAGCCCGCGGCAACAATACATCTCCTTTTACGGCCCTGATATTTTAACGATAGATCGATGGGAATTAAATCCGGACCTTTTTACTGCCATGTATTTCGATGCCGATGAGAACGGACAGGCAGATATCTATAAAATAGATATCCCCGAGGATAAAAATTTTATCGGGTTTCTTTCCGACTCGGCCGATTACCCAAAACAAAAAATAGACAGGTTATCCTCTCCGGCCGATGACCGCTGCCCATTCATCAACGGACATTATATGGTTTTTACATCCAACAGACCGGGAGGTTTTGGTGGATACGATCTCTATTTCAGCAGGTTTGACGGACAAAGCTGGTCGGAGCCGATCAACTTTGGCGAAAATATCAATACAGAATACGATGAATTCAGACCTGTAGCCATGCAGGTTGACGAATTTAAAAATGATGTGATGATCTTCTCTTCCAACCGGCCGGGAGGAAAAGGAGGATTTGATCTTTATTATGTGGGGATTGATAAGATAACACCACCAAATATGGTGATCAACTAAACGTTATTCGTTATCAGGAAAGAAAATCAACAAAAGTTTTACCTTCATTCAGATCTTCGATAACGTGGTTTATTTTTTTTGCCGCTAATGATTTATAGAACCCGTCGCGGAGTTTTCCATATTCATCGTGGATGGGACAGGGCTTATCTTCATTACAGTCGTTCAGCCCCAGTCCGCATCTCTTAAAAAAAACAAGACCTTCGTTTGCTTCTACAATCCCGAGTAAAGAAATATTTCTTGTTTGTTCGTCGGCGTAAAATCCGCCATTGGGCCCTTTTGCCGAATAAATGATTCTGTTCCGCACCAAATGTTGCAATACCTTCGCCAGATAGGGTTCCGGCAATCCCAGATCCTCTGCTATGGTTTTTATACCAAAGCGCTTGTCCTCCGAAGATTTCATGGCCAGATATACCACTGCCCGTATCGCGTATTCAGTCGATCTTGAAAACATTTTTCGCCTTTTCCCGCTTCAAGCGTCCCGCTTGAAGGTAAGTTATTTTATTTATTGATTTAATTCCATTTTACCCTGTTCGCTTATCATATCGGGTGTCCATTGCGGTTCCCATACGAGGTTTACCGTCACGGCATATTCAGGGTAGGTCACTTCTAGAATTGTTTGTATGTGCTGGATTATCGTATCCCCTACCGGGCAACCCGGTGTCGAAAGTGTAACATCCACGACAAGTGTCTTTTTCTCGTCATCCTTGATAACCGTATAAACCAATCCCAGGTCTACAATATTCACACCCACTTCAGGATCAGGTACCTGTTTTAACACTTCTACGACTTTCAGCTCTTCGTCTGTAAAATTTTGCTGTATCATTATTTTATAATTTGTTTTTTATGAAATATCATTCGGTAAACATTAATTCCGTACACAATACTTGTAAACACCATAGCCACTGCCGCCAGTATCAGCAATAGTTTAACTGTGAAAAGCAATCCTGCCATAAACAGCAGCAGACTAATAACAAACGAATACATATGGATGGTAGCCAGCCGGTCACTATACAGATCTGCCGGTAACGGTGTTTTTTGTTTCCCGACCAGTTTCTGGTAATGGAATAGCCAGATAATAAACGGTAAGGTTTTATATGTTTGCCCAAGTATCAATCCCGTAAAGAAGCCGTAAACAAGCAGTATTCCGGCAATGATCTCGATTCTTCCAACCCCGAGTCCTAAAACATTATTCCCAAAATAAACCAAAACAAAAGAGATCACACTCAACAAAAGCAGCACCAAAGCGATGGCCGACAGCTTCATACCTATATCCAGTTTTTTCCGCATCCGGTGTGAAAACACATCGTAATTGAAGAGCAGAAATAAAACCAGTCCGGACAGAATCATCAGATAAGCAACAACACGGATAAATTCAGGTACTTGATTAATAAAGGTAATCGTAAAAATAATGATTACTCCTGCATTTATAAGATAAAATCCCCACTTCAGATAATCCTCACGAATCTTGTGGACAATCAGAAACATGGGCATCAGCGTAGCAGCCACCCCAATCACCAGCATCAAAAACCATCCCACCAGACCAATCACAACGTGTGTCTCCAATAACTCAGTATGCGCTTTCGTGAGCCAGGCGTATTTCAGGTTCAGTACTATAAACAAGCCCATCATCACCGTCAGCAACAGGTATATTGCCGAAGAAACAATGTAAAGCTTACTCATATTTTTCTTGTCCGATTTTAAAGCGGTAACCAATGTATTGATAGTAAAAACCAGTACTGCGCCAATGATCAGAGAACCACCGATGATAAAATTGTTCGTAAGCTGAAATTCATAACCCATGAAAGCGGTTATCAGAAAAAACAGCCCCGACACCAGTCCCGTCAGCGTAATATAAGCCAGTGTTTCGCTAAACAACTTCACTTCCATCACCACAGGGATCAACTGGTATAAAGCCCCAAAAATGATCATCGTCACCCATCCCAGGATCATCAGGTGCAAAACCGTCAGAACAGGTGCACTTATATGATATCCCAGCAAAGCTCCGTAATGGAACAGCAAATAGAGTGATGCCATTAAAAAACTTACCGGAGCAAGCAAAAAGTGTGGAGCCACTACCCAGATAGAAGGGGCGTTTTTGGTACTTAATCCTGCCTGCATTATTTAAAAATTATCAGTTTAATATTCGATTCATCTATGTCCTGCGAAGCCCATTTAAAATTCCTTTCCTCCAGCTCAGGTAAAAGATACTGGGGCAGTTTTTTATGATGAACATACAAAGCTTCTCCTTCTTTCAGGCCTTCTATCTCTTCCAGAATAGTCACCATTGGCAACGGCATCTCCAAATGGCGGACATCTATTTCTTTCATCTTTCCGGTAAATCGCGTCTCTATCTCTTCAAAAACAGGCTGGTCACTTTCAGTTTCCGTTTTTCCTGCTGCCTCCGGATGCTCATCTGCTTTTTCCATATAAGTCCATACAACACCTTCTTCCGGTCGTTCTGTCACATAAACATAACCCTTCTTTTTCAGGATATTCAGCAGAGGTATCGGCTCAAATGTGTTGATAATCTTTAATGTATGCTTTTCATGCATAGTTTTCAACTTTGCCATGATGGCATCAAACGGGTCTGTACCTCCTGCCAGTATCGGACGGACATCCAGTTCTTCAATCGTTTCTTTTCTCATGTTTATTTTCGTTTCGTCTAGTCTGTATTTGTCTTTCGGTAAAACGGTTTCACAACCACAATCATCCGCCGTTTCAAAACCGATTTCCTTTAATTTATCAATCATTACACACACAGGCACTCCCCCTATCCTTGCCGCTTCAGCAATATTAACACGGGGCGCCAGCGCTCTCCGCAACAGCGGGTTTTTCAGTTTTCTGAAATGCTTATTGATCGAGCCGATAATATCTATCGTCTTTTCGTTATGCTCAATTAGCTTCGATATTTTTGTTTTTGCACTGATTAACATGACATTAATTTTTTGGCAAAAATAAACATTTTTTATTATATAAAGATATAAAGGTCTTTTTTTCTTTTATTACTTTTTTGGACAGCAAACGGGCTTTCCGCTATAGCTGCTTTGCATACCCGGTGTTTTTAAAGTCGTGG
>QMPO01000236.1 GCA_003648625.1 Bacteroidota bacterium | reverse complement strand
TTGTGGGAGGGATAGGCATTATGAATATTATGCTGGCTTCCGTTATGGAACGAATCAGGGAAATAGGAGTGAGGCGGACGACAGGTGCCACGAAAAAAGATATCGTATTTCAGTTCCTGGCCGAAGCGACATTTATCAGCATCACAGGAGGTATTATTGGCATTCTGCTGGGTGTGGTGATGGCTAAAGTAATTACCATAACAACAGATATATTAACAATCGTTTCATTTTGGTCAATCGTCATCTCTTTTGGAGTTGCCGCATCGGTAGGCATTATTTTTGGTTATTTACCGGCCAAAAAAGCATCGGAACAAGATCCGGTAGAATCACTCAGACATGATTAACAGCGTCATATAAAGATTATGAGAGTATCTAAATATTATACGGGAATTTCAACTAGTTCATTCATTATTTTTTTATTGATCTGTACCGCTGCATACAGCCAGGAGGTTATTGAATATAAGCTGCAGGACGTCATCAGGATTGCTCAGGAACAATCGCCCGATGCCCAGATAGCCAAACACAGATATCGTCAAAGCTACTGGAGTTATCGTTCGTTTAAAGCTACTTATTTACCCGGTTTGCAACTGGATGCCACACTCCCGAATATCAACCGAAGCTTCACGGCTGTCTCTTCGCAGGATGGGAGCACATTTTACACACCCCAGAGCCTGCAATCATATTCGGTTTCTTTGTCTGTGAATCAAAAGATCGGATTCTCCGGAGGAGAAATATTTCTGAGCTCCGGCATACAGCGCATGGACAATAATTTCAAAGATTCAACGGTGACTCAGTACCTGACAAACATGGTGAATATTGGTATCCGGCAACCGCTGTTTACTTACAACGCCTATCGGTGGGACAGAAAAATTGAACCCATGCGGTTTGAAGAAGCACAACGATTATATATTGAAACAAATGAGCAGGTAGCTATTACGGCAGTCAACCATTTTTTCTCACTGTTACTGGCACAGATAGAGCTGGGTATTGCCGGTAAAAATTATGCTAATTACGATACGCTGTACAAAATCGCTTTGGGCAGATACAACCTGGGCAAAATTGCCGAAAATGAACTGCTGCAGCTGGAGCTGAACCTGCTTCAGGCCGAAGCCGAGGTTGAAAATGCCGAGTTAAACTACACAAATACGTTGTTTATTTTTAAATCGTACCTCCGTCTTAAAATTGATAATGCGGTAAAACTGATACCACCTGACGACATCACTTATTTCGATGTTCCGGTCGAGAAAGCTATTATTGAAGCGGAAAACAACACATCTTCCGGATTGGAGTTCCAAAGACGCATGCTGGAAGCAGAAAGCCAGCTGAACCGTGCAAAAAGAGAAGGACGATTTGATGCCGAACTGTTCGCTTCTTTTGGTTTAACCCAAACTTCCAACGATATATCGATGGCTTATGTTGATCCTCTTGACGAGGAGCATGTGACACTGGGCATCTCATTGCCCTTGCTCGACTGGGGAAAAGCAAGAGGGAACATCAAAATGGCCGAATCAAGCCTTGACCTGGTTGCCACAACAATAGAGCAGGAGCGGATTGATTTTGAACATAATGTTTTCCTGAAAGTCATGCAGTTTAACATGCAGAAAAAGCAGCTGAGGATCGCAGCCAAATCAGATACGGTGGCACAGAAACGATTTGAGGTAACCCAGAAACGCTATATGATAGGTAAAGTGAACGATGTGCTGGAACTGAATAACGCCCAAATAGATAACGACCGGTCGAAAATCAATTATTTCCGGTCACTGGAAACTTATTGGAAAAGTTATTTCGAATTAAGAAAACTCACGTTATACGACTTTAAAAGAGACATTCCCATTGTTGCCAGTTTTGATAATATTATCAACTGATAACATCCTAACCAGCACTATGCTTGTTCCATAATACCCGAATAGCCGACTGATACCGTTTAATTTATATTACTTATAATTCCTTATTTAAAATTATTCTTAATTTTGCACTACAAATTTTAATACGAACTAATAAAAATTAATTACTTATGGCAGTTTTAGTTGGAAAAAAAGCTCCACTATTTGAAGCAACAGCCGTTGTGAATGGCGGCGAATTTGTTGAGAAATTCTCACTCGAACAGTATATTGGAAAAAAACATGTTATTTTCTTCTTTTATCCGTTGGATTTCACCTTTGTATGTCCTACAGAGATTATTGCTTTCCAGGATAAAATGGAAGAATTTGAAAAAAGAAATGTAGCCGTAGTCGGATGTTCTATCGACTCACCTTTTTCACACTGGGCATGGCTCAATACAGAGAAAAACGAAGGCGGAATTAAAGGGGTGAAATATCCGCTCGTTTCCGATTTATCAAAAACTATTTCTGAAAACTACGATGTTTTAGCCGGCGAATACGATTACAATGAAGAAGGTGAAATGGTATTTCATGGTGAAGCAGTCGCTTACAGAGGTTTATTCCTGATTGACAAACAAGGCATTGTACGCCACCAGGTAGTTAACGATCTGCCGCTTGGACGTTCGGTAGAAGAAACCTTACGTATGGTGGACGCTTTACAATTCTTCGAAGATAACGGTGAAGTTTGCCCTGCCGACTGGCATCCGGGCGACGACGCTATGGAAGCAACAGCAGAAGGTGTAGCCAAATACCTGAGCCAACACTAAAAAATATTTATCAAATACATGAAAAAGGTACTGAACGTTCAGTACCTTTTTTTTATATCAGAAATTCACCCAATAATCTATCAGACAGATATCTATTTGTGCGATTTTTCTAGTTCCTTAGCCTGATTCCAAAACACATCCATTTCGGCAAGTGTCATGTTCTCCAGTTTTTTTCCTTCTTTGGCTGCTTCCGTCTCAATAAACTGAAAACGGCGGATAAATTTTCTGTTCGTACGCTCCAGGGCATCTTCCGGGTTTACCCCAATGAACCGGGCGTAGTTTACAAGGGCAAATAACAGATCCCCGAATTCATCTTCCATTTTTTCCTTACCTCCACCTATAGCCACTTCGTGTTTCAGCTCATTCATTTCTTCTGTTACCTTATCCCAAACCTGCCGGGCATGTTCCCATTCAAAGCCAACTCCTTTTACTTTCTCCTGTATCCTGTATGCTTTTACCAGGGGGGGCATTGATTTCGGGACTCCTTCCAGCACTGATTCTTTACCTTCTTCCAGTTTTAGCTTTTCCCAGTTATTTTTCACGTCTTCGGGACCTGAAACTTCCACGTCACCATAAATATGCGGGTGACGGTGAACAAGTTTGTCGGCAATAGAATCCAGCACATCCTTTATGTCAAAAGCTCCTTTTTCCGATCCGATCTTGGCATAAAATACTATGTGTAACATCAAATCACCCAACTCATTTTTAATTTCATTCAGGTCTTTTTCCAGGATGGCATCCGACAACTCATATACCTCTTCGATAGTCAGATGTCTCAGGCTGTCCAGTGTTTGCACCTTGTCCCATGGACAACCACTTCTCAGATCATCCATTATATTCAGAAGACGTTCAAACGACTTTAATTTCTCTTCCATTCACTTGCAGGTTTTACTTCCTTTTAAAAAAAATGCAAGTTATTACAAATTTTACCGTTCCAATGATAAGAACCATTTTTTTTCGAACGAAACATATATAAAATATTAAATCCTGAGTAAGCCTTTTCTTCTAATTTTGTTGTTTACTTAATACTGATTTGATTCATAAGAAAACCATAGAAAAACTTCTGCTCATTCTGACCCTTACCATTATGAGTAATCAGCTAAACGGTCAGGCTGCCAGCGGAAAGTACTCGAAGTTCAATATAATGGCAGAGTTTAAAGGCCATTATGGTTTTCTTTATAGCCACCATTTAGAATTAGATCGGTTCCAGGCGCACTACCCGGCTTTTGAGCTAAGTATTGAACAGGCAACATGGGGCGCAAAACGATGGGAGGCTGAATATGCTTACCCGATCATCGGGTTAAGTCTCTGGTACTCACAGCTTGGTGGATTTGAGGAAATAGGCTCTGCCATCGCCTTATACCCTTTCATTAACTTTCCTATAGTCTACGACAAAAAACAAAGCCTGAACTTCAGGCTGGGCCTCGGGCTTGGCTATCTCACCAACTATTTTCACCGGACAGCCAATTTTAAAAATTTCGCCATCGGATCACACATCAATGTTGCCGGCAGTATATCTGTTGAATACAGAAGAAAACTTAGCAAATCAGTGACCATTTCCGGAGGTGTCGGCCTGACTCATTTCTCGAACGGAGCAACCAAAACACCCAATTACGGACTAAACATTATTACCGCTAATGTCGGTGTAAGTGCTTTTTTAAGAAAACCCAATCCTGCTTTCGATAAAAAGATATTACCCCGATTGTACCCGTTTGAATTTGACGGGAGAAAAGACCTTGACATAGAATTTTCGTTCTCTTATGCCGGTAAGGATATGACCGAACAATTTGGCAAGCGGTTTAATGTATACAGTGTATATATCAATGTATTAAAAAGAGTTTCGTACAAAAGCAGGTTTGGAGGAGGCGTTGATCTTGTTTATGATGAGTCAGATAAATACATGATGAACTTCAACGGGAACGAAGATGTAACCAAAATCCAAACCGTAAAACCGGGTATCAGTGGCGTTTATGAACTTGTTGTTAACAGGTTGAGGTTTATGTTTAACTTCGG
>QMPO01000235.1 GCA_003648625.1 Bacteroidota bacterium | reverse complement strand
TCAGTAACTTTTTCAGGAGTAAATGAAAAATTATTTCCAGGACCAAGAGCCATATCTACTTCGTTGCTTTCTGCGTGGAACCAATTACTGTCAGCGTTAAATGAGTTAATGAGAATAGTATAATCCCTGGTAAAGTTTCCAAAAGGATGACTTGTAATGCCATCGCTAGCATCAAAAGTAGCAATACCGTTTGAAGTGTATAAATAAGTAGTATCTGTTTCACCAGTTCGAACAATTTTAACTTCTGAATTGTCACCTGCAGGTTCTCCATCAACCGAAATTTCAACCTGGCCTGTTGAGGGACCATCAGAAACGGGAACCGGGTAAAAGGTCACGTAATTAGTGATATCGGCAAAAAGTTCGTGTTGTTCAACAATCAGGTCAAACGGATCCCATTCCAGCATGCGCCCGTCGGCCCTGATTTCGTATATGTTCGATTCGTCACGTGTAGTTTTATACCGGTGGTCTTCTTCCCGATCCTTCGATTTTCCCAGGAGCAGCGGTTTCCCGAGATTCAGAAACTTCATCGTTACGCCCTTCTCATCCTGCAACAGCACAATTCCTTTTCCCGTATTGCCGTCTCCGGGCCAGTGCACCGTACCGTTTTCGCGGGCTTCATGTTCTTCCAGAAAAACACCCTGTGCACTGTAAAACCTCACTTTACCGCTTAACGAATGCGTTTCGTCAGCAGGCGGCTCCGGCAAACCGATAAGTGTATAGATGTACAGATCCGTAAAAAACGCAATGCTGTTCTCGGTAAACCGGATGGTTGTGTCCTGCAGGTCAATATCGATGGCTTGAACCTCAAGGCCGTCATAACCCAGTACAGCAACTTCAAGATCGCCGTATTGTGGCGTTTGTGCCATAACGCCTGTTGAAAAAAGTGCTCCCATAACAAGAGAAGCGACATATTTGCTTAGGCCCGCCTTTTTTATATTCCAAAGAAATTTTCGGGATTTTTGCATGGACTTTTTCGTATAATCTGAACTCATAGTGTAGAAATTCGTTAATATGAATATCATTACGTAAGTATTTGCGAAAACAAAGTTAATCTTCTTTGATTAACAGTCCGGAACCCGTAATAATTTCTTCAATTACCGGCGGATTCCCTGAATAGTAAACGTTACCACTACCTTTGATGATGACACTTAGGGAAACCGTTACGTTAACCGTAATATTTCCTGAACCTTCCGAAACAACTACGCAGGTAGCACTTTCAAGGTTACTGGCATATACATTACCTGATGCCAGCAAGGTAATGTTACATTCCCTTGCATAACCGGCCAGGTTTATATTCCCCGAACCCTCCGAAATAAGATCCAACTCATTGACTCCCAACGAACTGTTCACCGGACCTGAGCCCGTAACGGCTATTTTAAAATAATCGCTGTTGATTCCGTGGGCTTCCAGTTTGCCTGATCCGTTCATATAGAACTCATTGCAATCCGGCGATGACAAGGTAATTTCCGGTGCGACAGTAGCCGTGTAGCACTCATCGTCATTAACCGAAATGGTGAGAACACCCTGGCTGACATCTGTTTTTATCAACGGATTAATGTTCGATTCGGCAAACAGGTCAATCCGGCTTTCGGTATCGGGAGCAAAATACAAATTGGCATCGTTGTAAATCTTCACCGAATTGAAGGCCTCAGGAAAGCGGGTTTCCTGGACAAAATCTCCGTTTCCTTTCACGCACTCTTTATCCTTTTTACAGGTAGCGAATACAAGCAAGGACAGGAATAATGCAACGGATAGTTTAGTTTTCATAATTTATTTATTAAAACGACTTGAATATTCTTGCCTGCGACACACCCGGCGCCTGCACCTGCAGATCGAGGAAATAACCGAAGGGCGTCTGGTCACACTTGTAATCGGCATTTTTCATCCGCGCCTCTACCCTGTCGAACAACTCTTTGGTAAAATGCGGATCGGCTTTCGATTCGGATAAATGGGCAAAAGAGTGCAGGATCACATAACGGGTGTTGTTCTTTTTCGCGGCCCACTTCAGATTCTTCACCATTTTGGTTTCTGTACCTTTTATATCCTCCATATCCTTCTCTTCGGCATGGATAAAAGCCACCAGGGCACTTTCGAATACATTGCCTTCGGTTACTTCTTCAAATTCCTCCAGCGTTCTGGTCGTAGGACTGAAAGCGAATTTATCGCAATAGATCATTAACAACTTCATCTGTAATTTTTTTTCAAAGTTAAGTGAAATTCCTCCCCCAATTATTCCGGTTTTTTTCTCTTGTCTTTTTTATCCGACTTTTTCTTTTTCTCTTTCAATCTTTTTTCGATGGATGATCGGGTTGGCTTCGTCGGTTTCCTCTTCTTTTTAGGTTTTAATGCATCTTCGATCAATTCCATAAACCGCTCAAATACAATCTCTTTGTTTTTCGCCTGGCTTCTTGTTTCATCGCAATACAACATCAACAGGCCATCTTTTGATATTCTGTTTTTCAGCTTATTCCTGATGACCGATTTCTGTTCTTCCGTCAGCACTTCACTACGCTCCACATGAAACAACAACTCCACCTTCGTGGACACTTTGTTTACATGCTGTCCGCCGGCACCGCTGCTTCGGCTGGTGCGGTATTTTACTTCTTTTACTAATCCGTCACGCATCAATCCAAAATTACAATATATTTCCTGACAACTTTTCCTTTTTACATACCTTTGTTCCCTATCAGTATAAAAATTGAGTCATCATTAAAACCATGAATCGAATGTCCGCTCCCCTGGCAGAAAAATTACGGCCAAATACGCTTGATGAGTACATCGGACAGGAGCATATTGTAGGGGAAGGTGCCATTTTACAGAAAAGCCTTGAGTCGGGCAACATTCCATCGATGATCCTGTGGGGGCCGCCTGGCGTAGGGAAAACAACGCTTGCCCACATCATTTCCGAAACACTCGACCGTGAATTTTACACATTAAGTGCCGTTAATTCAGGCGTAAAAGACGTGCGCAGTGTAATTGACAAAGCGGGTATGTTTGGCGGCTCTGCCATCCTGTTTATCGATGAGATTCATCGTTTCAGCAAATCACAACAGGATTCGCTGCTGGGTGCTGTCGAAAAAGGAATCATCACCCTGATCGGGGCTACTACCGAAAATCCTTCATTCGAAGTGATCTCTCCCCTGCTTTCGCGTTGCCAGGTGTATATTTTAAAACCTTTATCCAAAGAGCATCTGGAAAAATTATTACACAATGGCATCCTGCTGCTGGAAAAAGAACTGGACATTAAAATCAAAGTCAGAGAATCAGAAGCTTTATTCCGGATCTCTGGTGGTGATGCACGCAAACTTTTCAATGCGCTGGAATTATTCGTGTATCAGGAAAAGATGCACAAAAAGAAGATCATCATTGAAAACGATGCGGTCCTGCAAACCATTCAGGAGAACATGGCAATGTACGACAAAAAAGGGGAAATGCATTACGATATCATCTCCGCTTTCATTAAGTCGCTGCGTGGCAGCGATCCCAACGGGGCTGTTTACTGGCTTGCCCGGATGGTGGAATCGGGAGAAGACCCTAAATTTATTGCCCGCCGCATGCTGATCCTCGCTTCGGAAGATATCGGAAATGCCAACCCCAACGCACTGTTGCTTGCCAACACATGTTTTGACGCAGTGAGCAAGATCGGCTGGCCTGAGAGCCGCATCATCCTGTCGCAAACAGCCATTTATCTGGCTAATTCACCCAAAAGCAATTCCGCCTATATGGCCATCAACGAAGCCCAGGCAACGGTGAAGAAAACCGGTAACCTTCCTGTTCCGCTGCACTTGCGCAATGCCCCTACAAAACTTATGAAAGAAATTGGTTATGGCGAAGATTACAAATATGCCCACCAGTATGATAATAATTTTGTTGAGCTGGAATTTCTGCCGGACAAATTGAAAGGAACGATCTTATACGATCCGGGTAATAACCCGCGGGAAAACGAAACCCGGAAGACATTAAAAAAACGATGGAAAAATAAATACAACTACTAATGGCTGATGTAGGAAAAATGAATAAACTTACGGTAGTACGTAAGGCAGAACACGGCATTTACCTCTCGGGCGAGCGGCAAAGCGATATTCTGATGCCGAAGGCATATGTGCCTGATAATTGCCAGGTTGACGATGAACTGGACGTGTTTGTATACAGGGATTCGGAAGACCGGATTATCGCCACCACCCAGACGCCTCTGGCCATGGTGGGCGATTTTGCCTTTTTAAAGGTTGTTGGCACTACCCCGGTAGGGGCTTTTCTCGACTGGGGCTTGCAAAAAGACCTTCTGGTACCGTTTAAGGAACAAAGGTACCGCATGAAAACCGGTCAGTCGTATGTGGTCTATGTTTACCTTGATAAAGATACGGACCGCGTGGCAGCCTCTTCGAAACTGAACAAATTTCTAAACCTTGAACCTGCAGAATACAAAGAAGGCGAAGAAGTGGATCTGATGATTTTCGATAAAACAGATTTGGGGTATAAGGTCATTGTCGATAATATGCACGCAGGCATACTGTACGAAAACGAAGTGTTTCAGCCTGTCCATATCGGTCAGCAACTTAAAGGATTTGTCAGTAAGATAAGAAGTGATGGAAAAATTGACATCGCGTTGCAAAAAACCGGTTACGAACACATTGACCCGATTGCAGAAATAATCCTCAACTATCTGAAAGCGCATGACGGAGAAATGAATTTT
>QMPO01000234.1 GCA_003648625.1 Bacteroidota bacterium | reverse complement strand
AGTGTGCAAACCGTGCGCAACCACATCCGCCATATTTACGACAAACTGCAGGTACATTCCAAATCGCAGGCTGTGGTAATGGCTATACGAAAAGGATTGGTATAGTATAACTTTTTTTCGGTCTGTTTCAAAAATGACGCATTTGTGCTATTGCATGAAAGCGAACAAGGTTTTAGTTTTGTTTCATACGTTACTTATCTTAAGAAACCATATCGTAATTGAGTAAATTATTATATAATGTGGTTTCTTAAATTAATATATTGTAATTTTACATGGTTTGGGGAAATCAGCAAAAGGGTTCTGCGATTTCTTTAATCAAATAAATAAATAAATGAATATCAGAACCTACATTTAAAAAAAATCACTATGAAAACAAAAAATGTACTTTTAGCCTTGGGAATGATCATGATGGCTGTATTGGTCACATTCTCATCCTGTAAGAAAGATGATCCTGAGCCGCCTCCGGCAGCTTATGTACCTGTATTTTCTTCCACCTCTATCACGATTGACGACACTACAATTGATTTTTACATCACTTGTACTACCGATGACTATGAATTAATTAAAGTTGATGTTAAATCGCCCGGTGCGCTACAGGATGACACTTATCTGGGAAACGGAATGATACTTATTACCGGCGAGCCTATTACCTTCCCGAATTACTTTGTAAGAACTTCCGGAACCTGGACCTTTATTATAACCGGCACAATTAAAAGTGGTGCTCATGTTGGCACTTCGTTTACTGCCAGCACATCTGTTTCTGTAAGCGGAAAATAGATTCTTTATTACGAATAAGGCAATATTATAAGTGTTAAAATCCTGATATTCCGGATTAAAAATCCGGAATATCAGGATTTATCTTATTCGGGCGCGAATGTTTCGCGTCCACTACCAGAAGGAAGGACAGGTGCGCAATGCACGCCTTCATTATATCCTTCCATCAAAATTTCCAATAAAGTGACTCCCGGCAGCAATAGCGGGTTTCTCGTTGTCCTTTCCTGTCTGTAACCTGTCAAGAAAAGCGGCGGATAAGGTTACTTAGCGTTTCTCCCATATCAGCTGCGGATTGCTTTAGCAAACTGATACCGTTTTTTTAAATAATGAACGTAATAGAAGCAATTAACCCCCAATTAAACAAGCGTATTCTTCCGGAGAAAGACAACCTGTTAAGCTCTCCCTTATTTAAAAAATGACACAAATGTGTTATTGACCTGTATGTCTTTGGTTTTTAGTTTTGTTTCAAGTTAGCTGTGTTGAAACTAGTGACATGAAAATATTTTTTTTAATTAAATCAATGGGGAAATGAAAAAAGTTAACCTATATGCTTCAGCAGCTGCATTATTCAGCATTTTACTGATTTTCGGCTCGTGTGAAAAAAGCTCCGAAAATAAAACCGGTTGCAATTGCGAGAGCACCCAGACAGCTCAAGACCAAGTAACAGTAGGACCGGATAACGAGAGTACAACATTTTCTACTTATGATGCCACTAACGGGCAATTTGTCGCAGATGCAGGTTGCCATGCCGACATGACTTTAGTCTTTCGCTGGGCTGACAACACCAAAGCAGCCAGCAGTAGTGAACGCCCCCCGCTTCAATATGAATTTCAAACTGTATTTGGCTGGTTCCCTACCAATCCGGGTATGGAAACAGCCTCTGTTGATAATTCCGGATACCATATCTGGACTATTTCCATCTCGGAAGCAGAAAATAAAGACAAACCCGAGGGCACTTCATACGGTATCTATGTTGAGTACGGAGGAGATATGGGCGCTA
This sequence comes from Bacteroidota bacterium, assembly GCA_003648625.1. Taxonomy (GTDB): domain Bacteria; phylum Bacteroidota; class Bacteroidia; order Bacteroidales; family F082; genus UBA4459. Next base: position 2,923 of record QMPO01000234.1, on the reverse strand, counting down.
CAAATGCCGATATTTTGTGCGATATTAAAATTAACTATAAAGTGTATTCGTCAGATGCCCACTTAAACGGATGTAAATAATACTGAAAACCCGCTTACATAATACTGTTTTTCTCATTAGTGATAAACTATTAACTAAAACCCAAATCCTCTGAGTCCCCGTTTCCGGACGGGGGTTTTTTAGTTCTTTTAAATCCGAATAGTATCTGTTGAAAAGTCAGCATTTCTATCCCACTTTCTGCCGTGTATGCTCCAGGGCCGTATCGGTACCAAACACATGCAGTATGTCGCCAACCCTGAAATAGGTTTCGCCATGTGGAATGTAGAATGAATCCCCTCTTTTGATCATCATCAGGATCGCATCTTTGTGAAAAGGAACCTCCTTTAATTGCAGACCGTCAATTTCTTTGTTGGTGATTTTAATTTCCTCCACACTGAAATTTTCGAATGATTCAACCAACGCATGGTAAGTGGTCGGCCTGATGATCAGATTTTCAATAGCTGTTGCCAGTATTTGCGTCACATCGAGGGTTTCGGTTCCCAGTTGCTCGTATTTTTGTTTCAGCGAAAAGCGTGTAATTCTGGAAATGATCTTTTCGTGCTGAAATTCTTTACGCAACATCTTGCTGATTTGCAGATTCCGCTCGTCATCACCGGTTTCAATAACCACATAATCGTCAGGCCTCAATTTGAACTCCCTGAACAAGTGTTCGTCAAGTCCGCTGCCCAGTTTTACGTTAATGCCTTTATCTTTTATTTCTTTGCAGCGCTGCTTGTTCTGCTCAATAATAATTGTTTTTTTCCCGTGTACGTGTAATCTTCTGGCCAGCAGCACAGCCGTACTGCTTCCGCCAATAATAATGATCTTATGGCCTTCCGTAAGTTTTGCCGGCGACAACCAGTTATAAATAACCGGTGAAACAAAACAGGTAACCACCGCCATGATGATCACGCTGGCATTAATACCGGGTGTGATCACCCCAAGGTCGAGTCCGATAGCTGAGGCAGCTATGATGAGACTCAGCCGCGATGACATAAGAAAACCTCCAGCCATGGCCTTTTTGGCTCCGAATAAACGGCGCCACAACAAGGCAGGAACAACCTTTATAGCAAATAAAGAGATGAGCATAAAGGTTAGAAAACCAATGAGTGACTGGTCAAATTCCTGTAAAGCCGTCGGGTCAAACGTTACCCCCACCATTACAAAAAAGAAAGGGATAAAAAAGCCGAATCCGATACCGTCCAGTTTCACCAGCATCAGTGATCGTTCGCGGTGCAGCAGGGTTGACAAAGCCAGACCACTTAAAAAAGCACCCAGCAACACAACCTCTTTCCCGATATATTGTGATATCACGACAAAGATCATGATGATCAGAATCGCTCCTCTTACCCTTATCTGCGAAGCAGCCTGCGACAACTGGTAGCTTAACTTTTTGAAAACAGGCACATTCTTTACCCTGTTCATCAGGTTGTACAGCAGGAAAAACAGGATGAACAAGGCCAGGATATACAGCAGCTTCAAATGAAACCCGTTTTTTACAATGAAGGCTGTGAACGTAAATAAGATGATACTTAATATGTCGGCAACTGCTGCCGCAATGATGATCATCTGGCCAAAACGGCTGCCTATCTCACCCCTGTCTTTCAGCACAGGCAAAACGATGGCTACCGAAGTAGTCACCATAATCAGTGAGAAATACCAGATATTGGGAATATGTACAATCTGTCCCAGTAGAAACGAAGCTGCATAGGCCAATACGATAGCAAATAGGAACTGTGCCGAACCTACAAGCAACGGGTTTTTCAGAAAACGTGATGCGGTCAGCCTCCTCCTGGGTAATGAAGCCAGAATCTGATCCATATCTATTTCGAGCCCCCCCAGAAACATCAGAAAAATAAACCCTGTCAATGCCAGAAAATCGAGTGTGAGAAAACTTCCTTCGCTCAGGTTGCCAAACAGATATTTCCCTGCCAGAAAACCCAGCAAAATCTCGATAATAACCACGGGTATCTTTTTCAGCTTCAACAGCGACAACATCACGGGTGTAAGCCACGCAATGGCCACTACAATCAGCAGCGGGTAATAATCAAAATGGAAAGAAATATTGATCAGCATTGTTTCTTTTGTTTACGCAATCTATGCAAAGATAAACGAAAGCCTTACTTAGAACCTGTACGCTGCTTTTTTCAATTCTTTTACCGTCTTTATGGGTTTAGCCGGGCTTAAATACTGCGCCAGAAATTTATAGATCTTCACCCTGATCTTTTGCGCCGTTTGGGTATCGATCCTGTCAAACGAATGACCGCCTTCGACATCCTGGTATATCTCATATTCAAACTTCTTACCCTCGGCTTTCAACGACTTTATCAGGTGCTCCACTTCCAAAACATTTACATCATCATCATTGGTGTTGGTATGGATCAGCAAGGGTGTATTCTGAAATTTGTGTGCGTTCCATGCAGGAGAACGTCTTTTGTATTCTTCTACATCTTCATAAGCTGTTTTACCTATATGATAGTCAGCCGAATACAGATCGCGGTAGTCCTGCTGCTGATACCCCATTCTTGCTATCAGGTCGCTTACAGGAACTCCGGCAAAAGCAACCTGGTAATCCTCAGGGTGATCGAAAATATTCATTAAAGCGATCATGCCGCCGTGGCTCCACCCGATAATACCTACCCTGTTTTTATCAACAAATTCATAATTTTCGATCATCCAGTTTCGTGAAGCATACACATCTTCATTTTCCACTCCACCGTAATCAATACGTTCATAATATGTTTTGCCATACCCTGTGCTTCCCCTGTACTCAGGTGCAATGACAATATACCCCTGCGCCATCATTTCCCTGATGATGTGCTGATAATACGTGGTAAAATCGCCGTGTACACCTCCATGCGGAAAAACCAGCAGCGGGTATTTT